>NZ_JBKQXN010000134.1:0-371 GCF_046762905.1 Yoonia sp. R2-816
CATTCACGGATGTGGATGGTGATGCGCTGACCCTGAGTGCAACGCTGGTTGGGGGTGAGGCACTCCCGGACTGGCTGGTGTTTGATGCGGTTGCAGGCAGTTTCTCGGGCACACCGCCGCAGGAATTCAACGGCATTTTGAGTGTTACGTTGACGGCCAGCGATGGGTCCCTTTCAGAAAGAGGCAACTTTGCGCTTGATATTACTCCTGTCAACTACGCACCTGTCGCGGTCGATGATGTTGCGCAAAGTCCCACTCCGATCACCGAAGATGGTGTCACCTTGATTGATACCGCCACGCTTCTTGCCAACGACAGCGATGTCGATGTGGATGCGCTCACGGTTATAGCGGTTAATGCTAAAAGTACGCAT
>NZ_JBKQXN010000135.1:0-84879 GCF_046762905.1 Yoonia sp. R2-816
ACCTGAAAGGTGTTCTTGGCCAAATCAAGGCCGATTGTGGTAACTTGCATTGGGTGGCTCCTCTCATAAGCGGTTAACGACAACTGCACTATGGCGCATTGCGACGCCCGTTGAAGCAGGGGCCATCCACCCCATCCCGCTCTGCCGCCGCCCACCCTCACGTCGCCAGCACGTTCCTGAACTGCCACGGATCGCTTTCGTCGATGTCTTCGGGGAAATGCTCCCACCGGTCCTGCAAGGGCGTCCAGTCGGTGTAATGCGCCTCGACCGGGCCGAGATAGGGGCGCTGCACTTCGAGGCAGCGCACGTGGTCCATTTCGTCCGTTTCAACAATGCCCGCCTGCGGGTTTTCCCGCGCCCAGACCATGCCTGCCAGCACGGCTGACGTCACCTGCAATCCGGTCGCGTTCTGATAGGGTGCGAGTGTCTTGGTTTCTTCGTTTGACAGGCGCGATCCGAACCAGAGCGCGTTCTTTTCGTGACCATAGATCAGCACGCCCAACTCATCGATTCCGGTAATGATTTCATCGACATCGAGGATTTCATGCACCTTCTGCTGAACCCCCGCCCCGAACATCTCATGCAACGACAGCACCGCATCGTCGCAAGGGTGATAGGCATAGTGACAGGTCGGGCGGAACTCAGGATTGGCCGGATCGCCGACGGTGAAATAATCGGCGATTGAGACGGACTCATTGTGGGTGACAAGAAACCCGAATTGCGGCCCCGGCGTCGGGCACCAGGTGTGCACGCGGGTGATCGCACCGGGCCGTTCGAACCAGATCGCGGACTGGCAGCCGGTGTCAAATTTGTGGGCCGTCTCAGGCATCCATTTTTCATGGGTGCCCCAGCCGAGCTCTGCCGGTTGGAACCCCTCGGCGATGAAACCCTCAACCGACCATGTGTTCACAAACACGTCGCGGGGGCGGGGTTTGGCCCGGGCCTGGGTGTCGCGCTCGGCGATATGAACGCCCTTAACCCCTAGATTTTGCATCAGTTTTCCCCATCCTGCCCGGTCCGTGGGCATCGGATCATCGCGGCCCAGATCGCGCGCCAAAGTCATCAGGCCTTCCTTGACGAACCAGCTGACCATGCCCGGATTTGCGCCGCAGCAGCTGACCGCCGTGGTCCCGCCGGGATTGGCCGCTTTTTCATCGCGCACGGTCTGGCGCAGGGCATAATTTGTCCGCTCGGCGTTGTCGGTCGTGTCGAAATAGAAACCGGCCCAGGGTTCGACCACGGTGTCGATGTAAAGCACGCCAATCTCGCGGCAGAACTTCATGATATCGAGCGAGGATGTATCCACTGACAGGTTCACGCAGAAGCCGTTGCCCTCGGCAAACAGATTCCCCAAAACATCGCGATAATTGTCAGGGGTCAGGGCAACCTGATGATGGGTAATTCCTTGTTCTGCAAGGAATTCCGCGCTGTCCGGGTTCGGGTCGATCACGCTGAGCTTATCGGCATTGAAATCGAAATGGCGCTGGATCAGGGGCAGTGTCCCCTTGCCGATGGAACCGAAACCGATGATGACAATCGGCCCGTCGATGCGGCCGTAATTGGGATGAGAGGTCATGCGCTGCGCCCTTTGCGTTTCAAAGCTGATGATTTTGATAGGGCAAAACCATTGCGATGAAAATGCTTATGGCACCGAACGGTGCATGCGGGCGGATGCGATGGCCGGTCGGCGCGAATCAAGTGTTAACACTGCTGTTTCAGGCTAAATCACCCTGTCGGCATCGCGTCGGCATTGCGTCGGCAAAACGTCGGACCCCAACGCACGGTGGGGGTGGGTTAAGGATGCGCGCGGTAGGGTTTGTTAAGAATTTGGCAATGCCGCTGCTTAGTCCGCAACGGGTTTCAGTATTGGTGGGCATTGGCGGATGAGGAAAGGATTGGGTGCATCGCAAGTATGGTGGCGACGGGAAACCCGCGTTATCCGTCCGGTCCGGTTTCGTCGGGACTGCGCGTCGCTCAGGACCTTTGGCCGCTCCTCAAGACCTGAACGCAAGGTGGCAGGAACGCCGGGTAAGACTGCCTCGTCTGCGCGATGTCGTCAGCACCGACGGTGACGCAGACGATCACGCAGCGGGTACCATTTTACAAGTGTGGCGAGCCAACGCGCGATTGGATTCAATTGGCGCAATCGTCAACGGCTTGTTCTGTCGTCAGGCGAACATGCTGCGGGGTATCTTTGGTCGGTTAGGAGACCATCTTACCAATCTTCTACACTGCAGCTAACGTCTGCTATTATTGGGCTCTGCCGGAGCAAAGAGACCTCTTCTCTCCAATTTTTGGTGTCATTGAGCAAGGCTATGCGACTTAGTCGTGTGGGAGCAAACATGAAGAGCGACGTCTCATCAGTCGGCCGCCAACTCTTTTTCGAGCGTAAGCGCCAAGTCGCGACCCGCTCTGTGAACCCATTCGGGTTCATAGTTTCTGATGGTGATCCAGAATAAATGACCAATTGGCCAATAGGTAACATCCAGGCAGCCTTTGGACTTCAAGTCTTGCTTAAAATGCCAATGTCGGTTGCCGGGGTACTTCTTGCTACCAAGTGTTGTAACGTGTGAAATGACCAAACCAAGGTCAGTTCCGACGTTGGTCAGAACCTCCTCCATCTCATCCAAGGTCATATCGCTTCTGATTTCGACTGGAATGTTTTTCGAATTGTCAGTGTCCTTGATGGTTACGCGTCTTGCTGTTGTCACCGAACGTCTCCATTTTGGTCATGAGAGAAGACGACATTGCGCCCAAGTCTGGCATCACGAGTTGGGTATTTGCGCACGCGTCAACTAGTCTGCGTCTTGAGAAAGCGAATACTCAACAGCGTTATCGAGCAACTCCCCAAGTATCGCGGGATCAATCTCTTGAAGACTTGAGAAGTTGGCGTGACGGCGAAACTTTCCAGTTCCGACAAGAACCTGTTTTGGGTCTTTCAGGGCAGTGCCATTGCTAAAGGCAAGCTGGACATGATCCTTATACGGAAAAACGCCGCAGAACTGTGCTTCCTTTTCATCCGGTTTCAGTGTGTAGAGCGTCCCGCCATATTTCGGAACCTTTTGCGCTTTTGGCGCTGATCGAAGGATGATCTCATCAAGCCTTTCGACAATCGCATCCTGCTCAATGCCGCTCATCGCCATTGTCGATCTCCTTATTGGTGCAAGTTCAGGATATCTGCGCAAGGGGCTAGATCACGTTGATTTAGGTCAATGCGAGATACACCGAACGCCCTAAATCTGACCTTCTGATGCTAACAAAGGGGAGGGGCATGGTGCCATCCCCGCCGCCTCGTACCCAACATGCAGGGCGGCCAGCGAGCGGGATTGCCAGCGCGTCGGTCAGCAGCACCTCGAACGGGTCGGCGTATTCATTGACGATGATCGATGCCAGAAGCTCTGTCTTTTCCAGTAGCGCCTGATTGGCCCCGGCGATGGCCATGGCGTGATCATGCGGGTGGTCAACTTCGAGCAGGGCAATTGCGGAAGCATCCATCGGTTCCCAGATTGCGTGGATGTCGCGGATTGCCACCACGGCGGAGCGGTTGCGTTCCGGTGTCGGGATACCGACCGTCATATCCCCGTGTTCCAGCGCCCAGAGCAGGCGCGTGAAGTCTTCATGCGTCTCTTCCAGCAATTCCCGTTCATGTGCTATATCATAGCCTGAATCGAGCATGCAGGCTGCGGCTGCCACTGTCTGACCAAGGACAGTCAATCGGCCTGCCAGGTTCATCCTAGCCTGCCCGCCGCCATCAATGCTTTGGGCCAGTGCCGCCCCGGTTTACTGTGCAACTGAGGGTAGCAGTGGTGCCGAAAGGGTCAGTGCCCCGCCTAGTACAGCCGTCAACGCCAGTTTCCGGCCATTCCGTCCCAAGAGTGGTTTTTTCATACTCATCACCACACGCGTCCTTTTCAAGACGATGCCGCGATGTTCCTGACTAAGCCCAGATATGCCAAGTTCGCCGGCATCATACCAATCAAAACGGGCCGGGGCGCCCGGTATTATCAACTAAAAAGGGATTATGTTTTTCTGACCGCGCGATTGCGTCAGGCTGCATCAGGCGGCGCAAAAACTTGCGTTGGGTGCATTTTTGGGCGAGCAGGTGACGTGGCGGCGCGGCCCCACTACACCAAAACCGAAAGAATGGCATGTCCGACGCATATAAACCGATCATCGAAAACCTGTTAGAGACCTACGCCGCGCCAGCGATCTGCCTCTATCGGCCCTATCCGCCTGTCCATCCAGTCGAAGGTCTGAGCAAATTTGGCGGTTTGCCGAACCTGCCGACCGAGATCTCATGGCCCCGGGGGGTCGATCCCTATGCCAAGCATTTTCGCGGTCGATCGGACCGCGAATGGCACGACGCGCCGCCATTGCATTTCTTGGCCCAAATCGACTGTGGCGAATTGCCCGATGTGAACCCTGCTTTGCCCGAAAAAGGGATGCTGTTCTTCTTTGCGCGGCTTGACGAGGAATGTGTGTGGGACGATGACGCGCAACCGCATGACGGCACCCGTGTCATCTATGTTGCGGATTTTGATCGGGATACACCGATCCGCCAGCCGCCAGAGGATATATGGCCAATAGGCGTGCGCGGTTCACCGGCAGCGATGACGCTGGACGACGACGCCAAGCAACCGATGATGCGCGGGCCAGATAGGACCGTCTTGAACGCGCAGGAGCTTGTCGTCGTTCCGGAATGGCCCATGAAATGCGCTGCATTCGAAAGCTACCCGGATCCGCAGCACTTTACCTATGATCCGGTCGACGGCGTTGCCCCCGAAGACAAATATGAATTCGGAAAGGCCTATGGTGCAGCCCGCAGCGCACGCGTCTCTGAAAACCTGGTACAGGCAACGGGCATTCGCCTGCAGCCGGACACGCCACCGAGAAACAGAAGCCACTATGAAAATCTGGTGCATAGCGCCTATGAGAAATTGCTATGGGACCATCTGCCACACAATCTAAAGCAGCGTCTGCCGATAATCGCTGCGTTTCCACAAAATATCGCCGCCCATTTGTGTCATGCGATCATCTATCGACAAAAGCAACTTGAACGTGACCCTAATCGCGGTTCGGCTACCGCATTGACGAAACTGCAGAAACATCTTTTGCAGGCCGAGACATGGATGCGCTTGTGTGCGCGTCTGGACCCAGGCGAAACGCTGCCTGAAATGATGGCAGATGGTTTTGTTCGGTTTCTGGATCAGGTTGCCAACGACACATACACCTTTGATACCACCCAAGACGGCGTGGTCAGGCCATACACAAGGGAGCTTGTCAGTCTTCTCGATCCCTACATCGACGCTATGATGAACGTAGCGCGGCTTGCAGCATCAGATGGCGTCCTTTGTCATGCGTTGCCGGACGGCTTCTTTGTATATCTAGACTTCCTATCACAGGCGCGCAATCCGCTGCGGTCACCGTCACACGATACACCTCATCAAATGTTGGGACATGTTCTGAGCTGCCAGAACGCGCTGTCTCTCGATGATGGTGAAGTGATGCTGCTTCACCTCTATTCTGACAGGGCCCTGCGGTTTTGCTGGTGGGATGTGGGCGAGGTTACGTTCATGATCGAGGCCGCCGATCTGCAAGAGCGCAAATTCGACAGGGCCTGGGCGACCATACAAGGCTAATTGATCACCGATTTGCCACCGCGGCAGCCCTGCATTTTACCGTCCGGAACGACGCATAAGGCCGCGCCAAAGTGGCGCGGCTTTTCTTCAATTTCCAGAACCGCTTAGTTCTTGGCGTAAGATTCGACGACCAGGTTGGTTTTCATCGTGACCGGGTATGGCCCGATCAGGGAGCTGCGGTGGCGACGGCTTCAGACGCGCCGATAGCCAGGCCCGACAGCGCCAGCCGGTTTCCGATTGTCATGTCGCATCCTCCAGTTTCTGAGAGCACTCAGGCCGCAGGATGTAAAAGCAGTTTGTCACTTTTGTTGCAACTTGCTGAAACCGGAACCACGGACAAGACAGCTACTCTGGCAGGCGCAAGCGTATCCCGACCTCCAGCGCATTTGGATCAGGAATGCGGTCACGGTTGGCTGCATAGATTTTCTGATATTGCAGTACGTCGCCATAGATTTCTTCGGCCAGGGTGCCAAGCGTGTCACCGTCCTTGACGATAACCAAACGTTCCCCGTTTTCGATGATAACGGTGGCGGCGGCAGGTGTGGCTGTGACCGGTTCGGTGGGTGCTACTGTCAGACCGGGCGAAATCATTTGAATATCCGCTTCCAGGTTGATCGTCATGACCTGCGACTGAGGCGCTTGCGCAAAGGTATAGGCACCTGAGCCGGTTGTCATTGGGAACTGCGCAATCTCGTAGTCCGGCAATTCGGGATAGTCTTCTGTCACTTCGGACCCCGACAGGCTTTCCAGAAACGCGACCAGATCGGCCTTTTCCTCATTGGTCAGCCCCAGCGGCTGGATCAGCGTTGACTTGGTGCCAAAGACGTCGGGCGTGCCACCGTCATTGTAGAAATCAACCACTTCTTCCAGCGTATAGAATACACCATTATGCATGTAGGGCGCTGTGTATTTCAGATAACGCAGCGGTGGTGTCCGCATGGTCCCGAGGTCGGCGGGATTGCGCGTCGCCAGAAAGCGGCCCGGATCGCGGTCGAAGGACTCGTAGACCTCTTTCTCGATGCCAAATCCACGCATCATGGTGCGGAATGTCACCTGACGCAGCGGCTCTTCGGTGAAGCCCGGATTGGGGGGCACACTGGTGTTGTAGAACTGCATGTCTGTTGCAAGTGGCCCATTGTGGCAGGACAAGCAGTTGCCTTTGCCTTGAAAGACAACCAAACCCCGCACCGCCTGCAGGCTCAGCGCATCGGCCTCGCCGCGCGCAAAACGGTCGAACGGGCTGTCATCGGAAATCAGGGTCCGCTCGTAGGCGGCAATCGCCTGACTGATCGTGTCGATGCTGGGTTCGGCATCCCAAATCTGTTCGAACTGTGCGACATATTCGGGGATCTGGCGCAGCCGTTCCTCGGCCAGAACTGCGTTAATATTGGACACAACCGATGTGCCCATGGCACCGGGAACCTGCTCCGTCAGTGACGGCACTGTGCCGTCCCAATGCATCCCGCCTGTCATATAGGCGGCGTTGACCAATGTCTGCGAATTGCGCCAGTGCATCGTGCCGGGATAGCCACGCGCAAGGTCAGATCCATCACCCCAGCCATAAGCGGGATCGTGGCAGCTGGCGCAGGATGTTGAGGCATCGCCGGACAGCCGCGTGTCAAAAAACAACAGCCGGCCCAAGTCGGACATCGCCTCTTCGTCAAAGCCGGTATTGGCCTGTTCCAAAGGCGGCAAGGGGCTGATCACAGGGAAATCCTGTGCAGCAAGACTGGTCGCGAAAACAGCTGATGACAGCGCAAGTACTCGATAAAACATTACTCTTCTCCTGAACCGATTATGTCCAAACCAAATCGAACCGCAGATCAGCTCCTTCTGTGACACTCAGATTGATCAGTTTCTCACCAAGCATGGGATGCCAGATGGCCAGTTCGTAGTCTCCTGGCGGGATGTCGGGCAATTCAAATTGCCCATCGACACTTGTGACCGCGATATATGGATTTGGCGATGTATACAGCCATGCCGCCATCCAGTTATGTGCATTGCAATCAATGGTCAAAAGATGCCCGCGACGCAGGCGCAATGGAATCCGGTCTTCCATACCCGCATTTGGCTGCGAGAAATTAAACATGGACCGGCGGGTGCCGCGATAGAATTCATACGCATGTATGTTGTGCAGAATTGGATCAAAATTCACGACATAGACGTCTGCCGTATTCTTGATGATCTGAACATAAGGCTGAAAGCTGCACCCGATCTGGTAAATGCGTGCTTCATCAAAGATCGGCTCCCACGCTTTTCCCTGCGTGATGTTGCGTATCTGAACGACAGTATCCGCCAAGGCACCGTCATCTCTCACGCGGATTGTTTGCGGCTCTCTGAGGCTTTCACCGCAGATCGTCGTGTCCTTCGTCACCCGGACTTTCGGAATATCAAACGATGGACCATCGTATTTGATGCTGCCCGTCAGCCGGCCAGCGTTTCGCGGAACACCGATTTCCTGATAAGCCGGGCCACTTTGGGCAAAAAGGCTCGATCCGAAAGATAACCCAGCGGCACCGGATGCGGCACCCAGCAGCAATTCCCGCCTATTCAAACTCGTCACCAACTCAACTCCACAACCTGTTTATTCACTACTCTTCGTCACTGAACTCCAGAACGTATTCGACCAGCGACCACGATTCATCTAGCGTCAGATTTCGACTAAAAGAAGGCATTGGTGTGCCGTCCAGGCCGGTTTGTATTCTCATCCAAATCTGTTCGGGATTGTTGCCGCCTTTGAATAACCCAGTCCGAAAATCGGTCGGCCGGATCGGCAAGCCGTCTGCGTCGCGCAAGTCCTGTGCAAGCACGCCAAGGCCATCGCCATTTGCACCGTGACATTCGATACATCCTTGCTCGACATAGAGCTGGCGCCCTTTTTCCACATTGGCGCTGTCAGGTCGCGGTTGTATGCCCCGCGATACGCCATAGTTGGCGATACCAGCAAATTCCTGAATAACTTTCAGCAATTTCACCTGTTGATCGAAGCTCAGATGTTCGAAGGACGGCATGGACCGCCCGTAAGAGCCTTCTACCCCTCTGGTGATGGTTGTCAGCAGATCGACCGCCGCCGGCGGTTCGCCAAAACCGGTGGAACGGAACTTGAAGCTGCCCTGCGTGAAATCGCGTGGCCGTGGTGTGAATTGCGGTGCCAGACTGCCGCCGCCATCCCCGTTGGGTCCATGGCAAATGGCGCAGTTTTCGTTGTAGATCGCAAGACCTTCGGCGAAGGATTCAGAGTCTTCGGAATTGGTTTGCGCGACCGTTGGCTGAATTGCGGTTACTGTGACGGCAACAAAAACAGCGACGCTCTTTAACGGGGACAGCACCATGATTCTCCCTATTGAATAATTCCAACTGAAGGCCAGTAATGCACGTCGGGCGAGAAACCAATTGTTTCTTTTCCCGTTATTACTTTAGGACAGGTTCCGACACGAAAAAGCGACGGCGGCGACCGATAATGGCGGATCAGTGCGCGATCAATTCATCAATCTTGAGACCCACAAATGAAAATGCCGCGCCATTTGGGCGCGGCATTTTTTATTTCCCGGATGATTTCTGAAAAGATGCAGAAATCAGTTCTTGGCGTAGAATTCGACGACCAGGTTCGGTTCCATCGAGACCGGGTATGGCACGTCGCCCAGGCCGGGAGTCCGGGTGAAGGTTGCGCTCATCTTGTTGTGGTCAACATCCATGTAGTCGGGCACGTCGCGTTCGGGCAGTTGCGCGGCGACCAGGACCAGCTCAAGCTGCTTGGACTTGTCGCGTACGGCGATCACGTCGCCTTCCTTGACCCGGTAGGACGGGATGTTCACACGGTTGCCGTTCACGGTCACGTGGCCGTGGTTCACGAACTGGCGGGCGGCAAAGATGGTTGGCACGAATTTCGCGCGGTAAACCACAGCGTCCAGCCGGCGTTCCAGCAGACCGATGAGGTTTTCACCGGTGTCGCCCTTAACCCGCTCGGCCTCTGCATAGATGCGGCGGAACTGCTTTTCGGTCAGGTCGCCGTAGTAACCCTTCAGCTTTTGCTTGGCGCGCAGCTGCAGGCCGAAATCGGACAGTTTGCCCTTGCGGCGCTGACCGTGCTGGCCGGGGCCGTATTCACGGCGGTTGACGGGTGATTTTGGGCGACCCCAGATGTTTTCGCCCATCCGGCGGTCAATTTTGTACTTGGCAGCGGTACGCTTTGTCATACGCTGATCTCCTTCTACTGTTGTGAAGGGCGTTGTCCTTTCCCCGGATTTGGCCGGGGCGACAGGCATCCCCTTGCGGGGGCCACCAACACCAATGATTGCGGGGCTTATAGACAGGATTCGGGCCATGTCAACGAAGATGGCGGCCCGCACTTGAAGTTGACGAAATAAGGTGCCGTTTGCGTCAAATTGTAACCATACCAACCCGCTATTCCTGACGTTGGGGCAGCAATAAGGAACGATATCGCCCGTGTTTGTTAGTATTTTGTTAGTAGGTGTGGCGGCAGCGTGGCTGTCCATTCACCAGGTTGTGCGGCGCAAGCTGCACAACCTGCACAAATTCTTACCCGCGGCCTATCAATCTGCAATTGCTGCCCCATCTGCCGAGGACGATGCACCACGGTTGATTCCGCTGGCAATTGACCTGATCCGCAAGGAACACTGCACCCTGCCCTACGACGCGCTGACCCCTGCAGAACAACGCATCGCCTTGCACGCCTATGCGGTCGAGCAACTGCCACGCTGGGTGGTCAATATCGCGAAGCGGCGGTTGCGCGGCACCGAACGGACTGTTGTCAGTCAGTTGCAGTTCATCAAGACATCACGCCCAGACCACAAGCCCATCCATTTCGGGGCGATCCGGGCGCAACAACGATTGCGTTCCGCCTCCGAAAGCTAGATGCATTGGCCATGTCCGACATGGCCCCGACCCCGCGCTTTTACCATTTCGCCGCCGCCTTTGGTGCGGGCGGATTGCTGACGCTGATGATCCTGTTCAACGGCACGCTGGCGATTTACGGATCGCTTTATTTTGCATCCTGGGTGCCGCACCTGACCGGCACCGTGGCCGCGCTGACTCTGCTCATCATCCTGCGCCCGAAACGGGTTGCGGCGGGTCGTCCCCCGCTCTGGACTTATCTGGGCGGCGTGTCCGGGGCGCTGACGGTTATGCTGACTTCGGCCACGATGAACACGGCCCTGGCCTTGTCCGGAACCATTGCCCTTGGGCTGGCGGGGCAAGTGATGTTCAGCCTGTTCGCCGATATGCGCGGGCTGTTCGGGCTGCCGCAACGGATGCCCGGCGCGCGCGATTACCTGTCGCTGACCCTGATCATCGCGGGCAGTCTGATCCTGATTTTCTACGGGGGCGGCGCATGATTGTCTTTGCGGTGCTGGCGGGCGTGCTGGTGGGCCTGTCGCGGCAGATCAACGGGCGGCTGGCGCTGTCGACCTCTGCCATGGAATCGTCGTTCTGGAACCATATCGTCGGGCTGGTCTTTATCACTTCGGTCGCCTTGTTGTTGGGCGGGCTCTTTGCGGGCGCGCCGCAGGCATCGCCTTGGTGGGCCTATCTGGGCGGACCGATCGGGGTGATCTTCATTGCAGCGGGCAGTTGGCTGATTGCGCGGATCGGGGCAGCACAGACCGCATTGCTGATCATTGCCGGGCAGATGATTTCAGGTGTCGCGCTGGATATCATCATGGGCGCGCCGGGCAGCATCTGGGCACGCAGCATCGGGGTCGCCCTGATCCTGGCGGGCATGTGGGTCGCCCAGGGTGGAAAACGCCCGGAACCGGCAGATCGCTAAAGTTTTATCCAGTTTTCCGGATGTGCGGCTGGCGAGACCCTTGCATTGATACCAGCATTTAACCAGCGGCGGGTTAGGACGGTGCGCAATCACGAACTGATCAAGGAAATTGCGCATGTCTATCAAAGCCCTATTGCACCTGATTTTCGCGTTTCTCATCGCGACCCCGGCCCTGGCCCAGACGCCTGAACCGGTGACACTGGAACCCATGGATCTGCTTGATGCGGAACTGATCGTGATCGGCGCTGACGGGACCGAAAAACGCTATACCCCCGAACAGCTTGAAACCCTGACCACCTATCGGCTGCGCACGACCACGCCCTGGCGGCCGGAACCGGCGGATTTTGACGGCGTACTTTTGTCAGACATCCTGAAGGAAAGCGGGCTGCATGATGTCGCAGCCATCCGGGTGACCGCCGAAAACGACTTTGGCTCGACCCTGCAGCGCGCTTTGTGGGAAAACGTGCCGGTTCTGGTGGCGACCCGGGTGAATGGGCAACCCCATTCGCGCCGGGAACGCGGGCCGATCCAGTTTGTTATCGGCGCGGATGACTATACCTCTTCCGGACTGGCGACCGAGGCGCATCTGGTCTGGATGGCCGCCCGGATCGAAGCGGAATAGGCACGAATATTGCCCACCCGAATCAACAAACACATGACCGCCTACCAGACGCGCGGTGCGTTCTGGGGGCGCATTCTGGCCGGCGCCTGTGTGCTGACCATTCTGGCCGTGTGTCTGGTTGCGGGCAATTACGTGCAGGCCACCGTTAACCAACTCAAAAGCACCCACCAGGTGTTCAACGATCGCCAGTTGCGCAACGGCTATGTCGCGATGAGCGATATCCAACGCCTTGTTCTGGTCCTGCAGGAAGCGCTGAGCGCGGGCAGGATGACCCCGGAAGCTGCGGCCGATTTTCAGGCGGCAGCCGATTTTCTTTATGTACGCATCGATAATTTTCGCCGGGTGCTGGGCACAAGGACGGATCAGCAGACCGCCCGTCAGGCCATTGCACAGCTTGAGGTCATCGGTGCCATCGCTGATGATGCCATTGCGGCAGATTTCGATGATCTTGACCAGCTTTGGATTGATCTGACCGAACAATCGCAACAGGCGCGGCAGGCGCTGGTCATCTATATGGACGAAATGCGTCGCCTGCAGGATGCGCTTCTGCTCAAGCAATCATTGGCGGTGGAAAGGCAACTGTCGTTGCTCTGGACCACACTGGGCGGACTGACGGTGCTGGGCATTGCCGCGATCGTTCTTCTGCGCCGCGAAGTCATGTCCCGGCGCGCCCGGCAGGTTGCGGAAGAACGGGTGCATCATCTGGCCTTCTTCGATTCACTGACCGGGCTGCCCAACCGGGTGCAGTTTCAGGACAGGATGAGCGCGCTTTTGAACGGAAATGCGGCGGTCACCCTGCTGCTTGTGGATTTGGACGATTTCAAACTGGTCAATGACACGCACGGGCATGCGGCCGGTGATGCGATCCTGCGCCATGTGTCAAAGACGCTGAGCCGGATTGTGCAGGATCAGGACGCATTCTGCGCGCGCCTGGGCGGCGATGAATTTTCGGTTCTGATCCAGTCGGATGATCTGGATCGCCTGATTCCGTTATGTGAGCGGATCATCAACGACGTGGGCGAAACGATCCAATTCGAGGGCGAGGCGCTGGCGGTGAATGCCAGTATCGGGCTGGCCACCAACACCCAGATCGGTGCGGAAATTGATGTCAACGTGGACAGCCTGTTTCGCGTCGCCGATTTCGCGCTTTATGCGTCAAAATCCAATGGCCGCAAGATTTTCACGATCTATGATAAAGAGCTTGAACAGCAGTTTCTTGACCGTCGCGCCATGGTCGATGAACTGCCACGTGCAATCATGGATGGCAGCATGGAGTTCTTTCTGCAGCCGAAGGTTCTGTTGAACACCGAAGAAACATACGGGTTTGAGGCATTGGTGCGGTGGCGCCGCAACGGGGAAATCGTACCGCCGCAGATATTCATCGCCACGGCCGAGGAAAGCGGTGTGATCACAGATCTGGATTGTCACGTGCTGCGCCAGGCGAGCCGCAAACTA
Source organism: Yoonia sp. R2-816 (assembly GCF_046762905.1). Taxonomy (NCBI): domain Bacteria; kingdom Pseudomonadati; phylum Pseudomonadota; class Alphaproteobacteria; order Rhodobacterales; family Paracoccaceae; genus Yoonia; species Yoonia sp. R2-816. The sequence goes on from NZ_JBKQXN010000135.1 coordinate 13,502, forward strand.
TCACAGTTCAATGCCCGGCATGGCACGGAATTTTCGGTCAGCATCAATTTTTCAGCCTTGCATTTCAATTCCGACAAACTCGTCGGTGTGATTGCCGAGGCGTTGGAATATTCCGGATTGCGCCCTGATCTTTTGACCATCGAAATCACGGAATCGGTGGAAATGCGCGACTGGGACAAGGCCAAGCAGATCATCGCCGGCATTCACAATCTGGGGGCCAAGATTGCCATTGATGATTTTGGCGCCGGTTTCTCTTCGCTGGCTTATCTGCGCAAAACCGTAGCCGATGAAATCAAGATCGACAGGTCACTGATCGAAGATATCGAAAGCTCTGACACATCGCGGTTCCTGTTGGATTCGGTGCTGGACATTGCACATAACCTGAAGTTCGCGGTGACTGTTGAAGGGATCGAAACCGCCCAGCAGGCCCGTATCGTCAGCGAGATGGGGGCAGGCAATGCGCAGGGCTATTACTTCGGCCGCCCCCTGCCCGCCGATGAGGCATTATCGATTGCATTGGATCAGATCGTGGGCACATCCCGCGCCGCCGCCGGGTAATGTGTTGAAAGTCACCGTTCACCAATTGTGCTAATGAGCAGCGGAATCGCTATTGTGCCCCTGCGGGATATGGCAGCGGATTCTTCTTTTTTTCATGGGCTTTCGCCATCCTTACGCCATGTGCGGAGTTCTAATCGGTTCTAATCCAACAGGACATCAAGATTTGGCATCCTGACCGTTAATGAAAATCGCGCGATTTTGGGATCACCCGCACATTGCGTGGGTGGCCATGGGTGCTGTTAGGCAGGGCCTTCTTGACCTCATCGGCGCGCGCAAGCGGGGGTTCCATCACGTCGTTTGACAGCCGCTCCAGCGCATCGCTGCGGTCCGCAAGATGTGTGGCGACCACGTGGATTACATCCTCGTCCCGCTGCACATAGCCGCGCACATCAATGATACGAGCCCTCATGATCACCTTGCGAAATGCCTCCATCACCTTTGGCCAGACGACCAGATTTGCCACGCCTGTTTCATCCTCAAGTGTAATGAAGCAAACACCTTTTGCGCTGCCCGGCCGTTGCCGGATCAGTACGATACCTGCCAGTTTGACCGACTGTCCGTTGCGCATGTCATTCAGCGCAGCCGTCGTGCGATACCCCTGCTTGCCCATGCTTTTGCGCAGGAATGACATCGGATGTGCCTTCAGCGACAGGCGCGTGGTCTGATAGTCGGCGACCACATGTTCGCAGATCGGCATCTGTGGTAGATCAAAACGCACCTCCTCGCCTTCGTCCCGTTTGTCGGTGAAAAGCGGCAGATCTGGCGCGTCTCGCAGCGCCCGCGCATCCCACAGCGCCTGCCGCCGGTCCAGCGTCATCGATCGCACCGCATCCGCTGCCGCCAGTTTACGCATGGTGCCCGCATCCAGCCTTGCACGTTTCTTCAGATCGGCGAGATCGGTAAAGGGCTGCTGGCGCGCGCGCATCATCCGCTCGGCCATTTCCTCGCGCACGCCATCGACTTGCCGCAACCCGAGGCGGACCGCAAAAACACCGGGTCTGATCGGCTCTAACGTGTTGTCCCAATCGGAGTAGTTCACATCAGGAGCGCGCACGATCACCTTGTGTTCGCGAGCATCTCGGACGATCTGGGCCGGGGCATAGAACCCCATAGGCTGCGCGTTCAGCAGCGCCGCGCAGAATACATCCGGATAGTGGCATTTGATCCAGCTGGACACATAGACCAGATGCGCAAAGCTTGCCGCGTGGCTTTCCGGAAAGCCATAATCGCCGAACCCCTTGATCTGGTTGAAACAGCGATGCGCAAATTCCGGGTCGTAGCCGCGGCGGATCATGCGGCTGACCATCTTGTCTTCCAGTTCGCCAATGGTGCCTTTGGACCGGAACGTCGCCATGGCTTTGCGTAGCTGGTTCGCCTCGTCCGGGGAAAACTCTGCCGCGACCATGGCCAGCTTCATCGCCTGCTCCTGAAAGATCGGCACGCCCTTCGTCCGCGACAGCACCTTACGCAATTCGTTCGGATCATGCGGGGGGGCGGGTGACGGGTAATCTTCTGGCTCCTTCCCGGCACGCCTACGCAGGTAGGGATGCACCATGTCGCCCTGGATCGGGCCGGGGCGGACAATGGCGACCTGAATGACCAGATCGTAGAACTCGCGTGGTTTCAGCCGGGGCAGCATGTTCATCTGTGCGCGGCTTTCGACCTGAAACACGCCAAGGCTGTCGCCCTTGCAGAGCATGTCATAGGTGGCTTCATCGCCCTCTTCGATACTCGCAAGCGCATGTTTTATTCCGTAATGCGCTTCGATCAGATCGAACGCCTTGCGGATACAGGTCAGCATCCCAAGTGCGAGCACATCGACCTTGAGGATGCGCAATTCGTCGATATCGTCTTTGTCCCATTCAATGAAGGTCCGGTCGGGCATCGCCCCGTTGCCTACGGGTACGGTTTCGATCAGCTTTTTCTCGGTCAGGATGAACCCGCCTACATGCTGGCCCAGATGGCGGGGCATGCCGATCATCTGGTCCGCCAGCTTGATCGTGCGCGCCATCAGCGGGTCGTTCAGGTCAATTCCCGCCTCTGCCGCCTCGCGCGCGCCAACCTCGCGGCCCCATGACCCCCAGATCGTCTTGGCCAGCGCGCTGGTGATATCCTCAGACAGCCCCATGACCTTGCCCACCTCGCGCACGGCCATGCGGGGGCGATAATGGATCACGGTGGCACACAGCGCCGCCCGATCACGCCCATATTTGTCATAGATATGCTGGATCACCTCCTCGCGTCGTTCATGTTCAAAATCGACGTCGATATCGGGGGGCTCCTTGCGTTCCTCGCTGATGAAACGTTCGAAGAGCAGGTCATTCTTGTCAGGGTCCACGGCGGTGATCCCCAGTACATAACACACGGCAGAGTTGGCGGCTGATCCTCTGCCTTGGCACAGGATCGGGGGTTTGCAGTCGTAACGCGCGTAGTTCACAACCTGTTGGATTGTCAGGAAATATTGGGCAATTTCCAGCTTTTTGATCAGGGCCAGTTCCTTGCGCAACGTGTCTTTCAACGTCTCTGGCACACCGTCAGGATAGCGCCAGGCGGCCCCTTTCCATGTCAGTTCCTCCAGATATTCCTGTGGCGTCCGCCCCTCCGGCACGGTTTCGCGCGGATATTCATAGGCCAGTTCGCGCAGGTCGAAATCGCAGGCATCCGCCACGTCCCGCGTTGCCCGGATCGCATGCGGCCAGTTGCTGAAAAGCTGCACCATTTGCGCAGGCGATTTCAGGTAGCGTTCGGCATTAGCATCCAGCAGGAACCCTGCCTTTTGAATTGTCGTCTTGTGCAGGATGCAGGTCATTACATCCTGCAAAGGCCGCCTGTCAGGCACATGATAGCGCACGTCATTGGTGGCGAGGATCGACAGGCCATTGCCCCGTGCCAGTTGATCCAGCCGGTTGATCCGCGCCCGGTCGTCGCCGTGGTAAAGATAGCTGGCGGCAATGTATTTCAGTGTGGGCAACGCCCGTTTCAGCCGCCGGAACCCGGCGCTGAAATGGTTCAGATCTGCGCCGGGCATTGCGATCAGTTGGACATCGGCGCTGTGTCTGGCGAGGTCATCGAGCGTGATATCGCAGGCCCCCTTGGCCTGCCAGTCGCCGTTGGTATCGTGCATTTTTCCCTTGGACAGCAGCATGCAAAGCCGCCCATAGGCCGCCCGGTTGCGGGGGTAGGCTAGGAATTGCTCGCCCGTGACAAGTTGCAGCCGGCACCCAATGACCGGAGTAATTTGCGCCTTCAGCGTTTCCGCATGCAGCCGGACAACGCCTGCCATTGTGTTGAGGTCGGCGCAGCCCAGTTTGTCATAGCCCAAAGTGTTGGCCATCGTGGCAAGGTCCACCGCGTCCGAGGCCCCGCGTAGAAAGGAAAAACATGTGCTGATGCCGAGTTCAACATAAGCAGCACGCGGGTTCTGGCGAAACCCGTCATCTTCAATCGTGCGCCGCGGGCGCTGGTTGTCCATTTCAGGCATGGCGGTTGCTTTCTGCTTTCGCCCGGCTTGCCCGGGCGGCGCCCGACCCTCCCCCCGGGAGGGCGCATTGCAACCTCAGCCTACGGAAATACCGCCGCGTTTGTTGCGACTTTGGTCGCCACATGACCCCTCTCAGCGCCCACCCAGGGTCGGGCGCCGCCCTCTGTCGCACCAGGGTACCCATTACGCAAAACACCCGTGCACGAACCAGCGCGGGTCGCCGCCGCGCCCGTCTTCGTGCAGGCCCTCGCGGTAAAGCCAGATGCGTCGCCCCGCCTGATCCTCGACCTTGAAATAATCCCGCAGCCGGGTGCCCGGCCGGTCATGCCACCATTCGGGTGCGATCCGTTCAGGGCCGGCATAGCGGGCCACCCGATGCGTCTGTCTGCGCCAGATGAATTGCGCGGGCGGACCTTCTGGGACGGCATAAAGCACGCGCACTTCTTCGGGGTGGTCAAACAGGCGGATGGGCCGGTCCTTGGCCACAGGTGCAGGGACATCGGCCAGTTTGACCAAGGCGGCCACTTGCATTTCGGCCCGTTCGGGCACGTGGCTTTCTCGCAAGATCGGCCGGGTCACGGTGCGCGCGCCGAATTTCGCGCTAAGCCTGTCCACCAGCCGGGTCAGATGCAGATCATCGTCCGATCTGCCATCAAGGCGGTTCTGGACCACCTGCATATCCTCCACACCACCCGCCTCAAGCGTGATCAGATCAAAGCCGAAACCAGGGTTGATCCGCTCGACCTTATCCCGGAACAGCCCATGCAGGTGGTTTGGATCCCGGGTCGTGGCAGAGGTCGCCACATCCACATGGCTGACATCCCCGTCGGTGCGATAGACCATCAGGTGCAGGCGGCGGCAGCCCTGACCGGCCTGCTTGAGTGCCTCGCAGAGGTTTTCACACAACTCCGGAAGATAAGGGGTGGGATCAAAGATCGGTTCGGCCAGCCGACTTTGCACCCGAAACCGCGGCTTGGCATCGACGCTGGCGACCGGTTCGGCCAGTTTGCCCAGCGCCTGATCAAGCCGCAAAAGCGGGTTGGACGTCAGCCCCGCCTTGACGAACCGCCGGGTCAGCGACAGGCGGGGGACATCAATGACCGCCCCAATGGTTTTCAGCCCCAAGCGGCGCAGGAGCAGCACAGTGTCATCATCCAGCCGCAGCCCCGTGACGGGAAGTGCGCCCAGCTTGAACCCCATCTCATCCGGCCCGCAAATTGATCGCACCGGCCCGAACCGCGCCAGCGCCCAGGCCGCCCCCCATGTGGGAGCAATGGCCAACTGGGCGCTCAACCCCAGCAGGGAAAGCTGCGTTTCCATCTCCACCAGCATTGCGGCCTCGCCACCCAGCAGATGGTCAGCCCCGGTGGTATCAAGGATCAGCCCGTTATCGCCATCGCGCACCGTCCATGGGCACCAGCGCCGTGCCCAGATCACCAGCCGGTCCAGTGCGGCCCGGTCCCTTTCCGGATCGGCATATTCGACCTGCAGTTCAGGGCAGATTGCCCGCATATCGACCACCCGCGACCCCGGGTTGATCCCCGAAATCCGTGCGGTCCGGTTGGCGGCGTGGATCACCGGGCCATGATGCCCCTCGCGCGCCAGAACGATAGGGATGTCATCCGGCGGCCCGTTGCCCTGCCGTTCCATGACCCGTTGCCAGCGTTCCATCGCGAATTGCGGCAGACAGATCGAGACGATCCGCCGCCCGGTCATAGGTGGCCACCCATTGCCCCGGTTTGGAACGGCGCGAGCGAAACAGATCGAGCGACCAGCGCGGCAGGCCTGGCGCTTGGGCATCGTGTGGATGGGGGGCGGAAGGCAGCGAGGCGATACGCCAGCGGTCGCGTGCCGCGCTCAGGTCGGGACTGGCGGCGCGCCGGATCAGCCAGCAGGGCACATCCGCTGCCTCGGACCGCATCGCCAGCCTTTTGGTGGCGGTAAAGTCGAGCACGGGGGGATCGCCCCATACCTCGCCAATCACGCCACCCAACGCCTTGCATCGCAATCCATCCTCCATCGCCCAGAGCACATCCGCAGCGCGGGACAGACTGACCATGATCAAAGGTCTGTCCGTACCGATCCCCGCCAGATAAGGGCGCCCCGTTTCTTTGCGCGAAAGTCGGTCCTGCACCCACAGGATTGGCGCGGTCGTGTGGGGCAAGCGGGCCAGCACAAAGCCGACAGCCGCCGCATCGGTGGCAGTTTCGGGAAAGGCTTCGGACAGAGTATGTGTCAGCGGATCGGGCTCGCGAACCTGACCTGCAAGACGTTTCTGCACCCGAAGCGAACCCATACACGACACACCGAATCCCAACTAATGTTCTTCATTTGTTCTACTCCATCTAGTGGCTTTCGTCAAACCTTGCAGGGGTTGAAGTTGGACCCGACATTCTACCTCTGGTTCATTAACCTTTTGGAAAGGTTCGTTAACGTAAGGTAAGCGGCAGACTCAAAAGCAGTTGGATTGAAGATGAGTGCCGCCACGTATCTTGGCCAGTTATCAGATTACCTGACGACCAGGATGTTATCTCAACATCGGGCAGACGCATCTGCTGATCTGGTGCGCGATCGTCAGGGCGTCGTGCGAAAGGCGCAAATCTCGGCCATCATGGCCACGTCCCAGCCCATGATGATCGCCAACATCCTGAACATCGCAGCGCTCATCGCGCTTGAACATCATGTTGGCAGTCTTTCGGGCTGGACGCTCGTCTGGTCGGCCATCGTTGTTGCCTTTGCCATTTACGGGCTGCGCAGCGCCCATCGTTTCAAAAAAGCACCCCGGCGCCCCACCGCCAGCACGCGCGCACCGGGCAAGGTCGTGATCTCGTCCGCACTGCTTGCGTTGGTCTGGTGCTACCCATTGATCGTGCTGCTGCCCCATGGCGAATTGCTGGAGGTTGCGTTTCTCAGCGCGCTAGTTGCGGGTATGATCGCAGGTGGCGCATTAGCGCTTTATCCGGTGCCGCTGGCAGGGCTGCTTTATACATCGACACTGTCATGCGTTGCTTTTGTCATGATCATCTTCAATGGCATCCTGCCGATCCTGCCCTTCGGCATCGTGATCGCTGCGTTCTGCTTTATCGTCTATTTTTCGGTCCGGCGTCATACCAGCATGTTTCTGTCCGAACTACTGGGCAAGATGGAAGCCGAACGTCAGCGCGATGTGGTGGCCTTGCTGCTGGACACGTTTCAAGGGGAAGGCGGCCAGTATATATGGCGTGCCGATAAGAATCTTGCTCTTAAGACCGACCCCGAGCCGCTGTGCCAGATGCTCGGCCTGCCTGCCCCCAAGATGACCGAGCCCAATCTGCTGACGATCCTGGATCAAGCGAAAGCAACCGACCACAATCCCGATTTCAATATGCAAGTGTCGCATCTGCAGTCCCCCGACAACACCTTGTCCGGCAATTCCGAAACCACTCTGAAAATCCATCATGACCGTGTGATCCGATTGGCAAGTCGCCCCGACCCCGGAGAAAGCGGGCCCACAGCCGGCTATCACGGCTATATCAAGGATGTGACCGCCGAAACCCAGGCCAAGGCCAAAATCTATCAGCTTGCCACTCGCGATACGATGACGGGCCTTCTGAACTATTCGACCTTCAACGAGCGGGCGCGCAACGCACTCGCCGATCTGGCCAACACTGATCAGAAGGCTCTTTTTGTCTTTATTGATGCCGATAATCTGAAGCCCGTGAATGACAATTTCGGCCATGCAGCGGGTGATGTCCTGATCCGAACCCTGGCCTCCAGGTTTGAAGCACAGTTCCACCTGCCCAGCCTGATCGGCCGGAAAGGCGGCGATGAATTTGTGGCGCTGGCCTTTGTCCCGCCAGATACGGATGAGACCGCCTGGGGGCGTGATCTGGTCGCCTGCATCAATGGACGTTTCCACTTTGGCGAGGCGGAAATCCCCCTATCCTGTTGTATCGGGATCAGCGTTGCTGATGATGTCAGCGCATCGCTGCGCGCGCTTGAGGTTGAGGCTGACCGCGCCCTTTATCGGGCAAAATCCCGCGGCAAGGGTGAGGTCAGCGTCTATGACGCCGCGATCGGTATCGAAATTCACCGGGACCGTCTGCTCGCCAATGACATTCAAGATGCAATGCAAAAAAGGCATCTGACGCTGGAATTTCAAGCCATCGTTGATCTGAAAACCGACGCCATCGTCGGCGCAGAGGCCTTGGCGCGCTGGGATCATCCGATCCTCGGCGCGATCAACCCTGAAAAAGTTGTCGCCGTGGCTCAGGCCGAAGGGTTGGGGCCAGCCTTTCTTGACTATATTCTGCAGGTCGCCGCTACAAACGCCAAGGCCTGGCCCGGCGCCCGATTTTTGTCGGTCAATATGAACTCTGCCGATCTGCAGCAGACTAATCTGGCCAGCCGTGTCGCCAATATCTTGTGCAATACCGGCTTTGCCCCGCAGCGGCTCTGGCTCGAAGTGACCGAGACCGGATTGTTACTGGACAGCGACGCCGTGCAGGCGAACTTGCGCGACCTGCGCGCGCAAGGGGTCCGGATTGCCATTGACGATTTCGGCACCGGGTATTCCTCACTTGGCTATCTGGGCAGGTATCCGACCGATATCCTCAAGATCGACAAATCCTTGATCGAGGATCTGGACACTGACGAAAGCAGTCAGATCATCGTCAAGGCCATGCGCGAGCTTGCCCAGACGAATGGATTCCAATTGGTCGCAGAGGGGGTTGAGACCCAGAACATCACGCGGGAACTGAATGCGGCCGGGGTTGAGATGGGTCAGGGTTTTGCCTTTTACCGACCAATGACGCCAGCGCGTTTCAGCCGCCTGCTGCACCGTCGCCATGCAGAGGCAGACGCCGATCAGCTTTTGCGCACCACCCTGCAATCGACAGGTTAACCGTCACTGTCACCATATTTGAACAGTGATGCCGGCTCGGCAGTTGCAGGCCGGGCCTGAAAGGCGCAAGCTGAGCGCGAATGAAGCAAAGGTGGGAGCATTCATGAAGGTCAACGGGACGCATTACCGTTCGCTCTGGTGGGACGATGCCAAAGGCGCGCTTCAGATCATTGACCAGCGCTGGTTGCCACATGACTTCCGCGTTCAATCCGTCGAAACACTTGAGGATTTTGCCGCCGCAATCGTGGAAATGCGGGTACGTGGCGCGCCACTGATCGGCGCAAGCGCCGCCTATGGCATGGCTCTGGCGATGAAGCTGGACCCAAGCGACGCCCATATGAACAAGGTCTGGGACTATCTCAACGCCACCCGTCCGACTGCCATCAATCTGCGATGGGCGCTGAACCGGTGCCAAGCAGCGCTGCTGCCATTGGCGGAAGCGGATCGAGCAGCGGCGGCGCTTACATTGGCGCATGAGATCGCGGATGAAGATGTCGAAATCAACCGCAATATCGGTCTGAACGGGCTGGAATTGATCCGTGACATCGCGGCGAAAAAACCCGCGGGCGAACCCGTGCGCCTACTGACCCATTGCAACGCAGGATGGATTGCTACCGTCGATTGGGGGACCGCGACCAGCCCCATGTATCACGCCCATGATGAGGGCATTCCGCTGCACATCTGGGTCGATGAAACCCGCCCGCGCAATCAGGGCGCGTTGACTTCGTGGGAACTGGGCAGCCACGGGATCCCCCACACCTATATCACCGACAATGCCGGTGGGCATCTGATGCAGCATGGTCAGGTCGACATGGTCATCACCGGCACCGACCGCACGACGCGGCGGGGCGACGTGTGCAACAAGATCGGCACCTATCTAAAAGCTTTGGCCGCAAAAGATAATGGTGTGCCGTTCTATGTCGCCCTGCCCTCACCCACGATCGACTGGACGGTCGATGACGGCGTCGCCGAAATCCCGATTGAAGAACGCAACGCCCGTGAAACGACCCACATTCAGGGCCTCGCTCCTGATGGTCAGATCGGTGAGGTGCAGGTCACTCCGATGGGAACCCCAGGCGGCAACCCCGCCTTTGATGTGACCCCAAATCGGCTTGTCACCGGCCTGATCACCGAACGCGGGATTTGCTCTGCCACAGCCGAAGGGCTGGCCGGTCTTTTCCCTGAAATGGCGCAGGCGGCGGAATGACCACCTGCCTGCCCGACACGACAGAGACCCGACAGGCGATCATCGATACCTGCCTGCGGATGGAGGCATCTGGAATTAATCAGGGAACCGCTGGCAACGTGTCGGCCCGAGTGGCGGATGGCCTGCTGATCACCCCGTCGGCCGTGCCTTATGCCGAAATGACCCCGGATATGATCTGCAAGCTGCCGTTGCACGGTGACCCGGATCCAGTGGGCCGCAAGCCATCAACCGAATGGCGGTTTCACCAATCCATCATGCAGGCCCGCCCAGATGTCGGTGCCGTGGTGCACGCCCATCCCGCCTATGCCACGGCGATTGCGACCCAGCGTCGGGGCATTCCGCCGGTGCATTACATGATCGCGGCGTTCGGCGGCAGTGATGTGCCAATCACAGGCTATGCATTGTTCGGCAGCCCGGAACTGGCGGCGATGGTCGCGGACGCGCTGAAAGATCGTGACGGCTGCCTGATGGCCAATCACGGTGCCACGACGGTTGGCCCTACGCTGGACCGCGCGCTGTGGCGCATGGAAGAGCTGGAAAATCTGGCCCGCGTCTACATTCTGGCGCTGTCCAGCGGCACACCGGTGTTGTTGTCGCAGGCCGATATTGATGATGCCCTTGGATCATTTGCCAGCTACAAGCCGCAATAATCGCGATCATTCGTGTGATTGTTCGCCCGGTCTGACCGTCTTGATATCCTCGGTCGCGGCCCAGCTTTGCGCGTCTTCGCGCCGCAGGGCGGTGGCCATCAGATCGGGGAACTGATCGGGGGTGCAGGCAAAAACCGGGATGCCCAGACTGGCGACCTTGCCGGCCATATCCTTGTCGTAATAGGGCTGGCCGGTATCGGTAAGGGCCAGCAGCACGATAACGTTGACCCCGGATGCCTTGAGCGCCATCAGCCGCGCGATCAGCGCCTTGGCATCGCCCCCTTCCATCAGATCAGTGATCAGGATCAGGTGCGATTTGCTGGGCCGTTCGATCCGTTCCTCGCAATAGGCGACCGCCCGGTTGATATCGGTGCCACCGCCCAGTTGGACCCCGAACAGGACCTTCACCGGGTCTTCCAATTCTTCGGTCAGGTCGATGATGGCGGTGTCGAAGCAGACCAGTTTGGTCTGGACCGACGGGATCGACGCCATGACCGCCGCGAAGATCGAGGAGTAGACCACGGACGTTGCCATTGACCCGGATTGGTCAACACACAGAGTCACCTCGTCCAGATCGGTGATCCGGCGTTGCTGGCGCAGGAAGCCGATCAGCTTTTCGGGCACGATGGTTTGGTAGTCGGCCTGATAGTGCCGCAGGTTGGCCTGAATGGTGCGCGGCCAGTGGATATCGTTGAACCGGGGCCGGTTGGTGCGGGAGGAGCGGTTGATGGCACCGCGGATCGCCTCTGCTGTCTTCTTTTCCAGCCGCTCCATCAGTTCATCCACGACCTTCTGGATCACGATCCGGGCGGTTTCGATTGTTTTGGCGGGCATGGCGGAGCGGAGCGAGACGAGGTCGGCGACCAGATGCACATCAGCCTCGAGCGCTTCGAGGAATTCGGGCTGCAGCAGCATCTGTTTCAGGCCAAGCCGGTCGAATGCGTCTTTCTGGATGACTTGCACCACGGTGCCCGGAAAGTATTCGCGGATATCGCCCAGCCAGCGCGACACCTTAGGTGCGGATTTGCCGAGTCCCGCGCCCTTGCCGCCGCTGTCCTGATAGAGCGCATCAAGGGCCGCGCTAATTGCCATGTCGCGGTCGGACAGTGCCCCGGCATCTTCGGTTTCGCCCAGCGCCATGCGCCAGCGGCGTTCGTGTTCATCGGTCATGTGCTGCCCCCGAAAATGCGTGTCAGCGTGGACATCTGGGCCGCCCATATCCGGTCGGCATCGGGGGCGAAATCGGCACTGGTGCCGCCGCTGACCTTGCCTAGCAGATGTTCCAGCAACACCTTGCGTTCATTGGCATCGAGCGTGGAAAACACCCGCCGGAACAGCGGCAGATTTTCCGTGAATGCCTCATCGTCGAGTGACATGACCCAGGCATCCACCGCCCCGCGCAGGTCGGCATCGTGGACGAGTTTGAGGCTTGCCCCTGTAAAGAACCCTTCGAAAAAGGCGGCGGCCTCGCTGGCTGGTTTGGCGCGTGACAGGCGCAGGGACATGATGGTTGCGATCTGGTCGGCGTTCAATCGCCCTGCCTCGTAGGCGAGCCGTGCTGTCAGGCCGCCGACGAGAGGCACGGTATGGTCGGAGGTACCTGTGTCGTGCAGGGCGGACAGCCACAGGTCAAGGACGGCATCCGACCGTTCGGCCAGCGCGATGGACCGGTCGGCTGCGGCGATCAGGCTGCGCAGACGCTCCGTCTCTTCCGCGTCCAGACCGCGTGCGGCGCGTGGCAGGGCCAGTGCGGCCTGCACGATCAGCCGGTCCAGCAAAGCCTCCATCCGGTCGAGCGCCATGTCGCGGGCGGTGCCATAGCGCAATGTGTCGACGATGGGTTGCAGCGCGGTCAGCATCAGCGCGCAGTCATCCGTTTCGGCGGCCAGCGCATCAAGCCGGTCGATGCCGATGCTGGCGACCTCTGGTAATTGCGCCACCAGCGCGTCGCGCACTCGTTCGGCCACATCGGCCAGCCGCGCCTCGCCCTGCATCGCCTCGGTCAGGCGCCCGGCGGCGGCGGCGGCGATGGTGGGGCCGTAGACCAGATGTTCGACAAGGCGCACGGCGAATTCCGCATCCCATTGCAGCATCCATTTTTCGCGGAACGTGCCCCGGCTGCGGCCCGGATCGATCAGCTTGCCCCATGGTACGTCAAGTGCAGTCAGCCGGTGCAGAAGGGTAGACCGCGCCAGCCCGCTGTCGGTGCGCAGATCAAGCGAAAGCTCGCGCTCCAGCGCCTCTGGCTTGAGCCGGAGTTTCTTTTGCTGTTGCTGCAGGTCTTCCAACAGCGGGGCCAATGGCAGGTTGCCGGGGATCTGTCCGACCTGCGCCCCCAGAAGCAGGCGCGTTTCGATGATCCGCCATTGCAGCGGTTCGCCCATCATCAGGGTCGAAATCGCCGCATCGCGCATTTCCTCGAAGCCCGGGGCGGGCCGGTCGCGCACCGCCGCCAGATTGCGCGTGAGCCGGACCGTTTCGATCAGACTGGCGGTCGAGGCGTCAAACCCTTCGTCCCGCAGGACCTGCGCCATCCGCGCCACCCAAAGCGCGTCGGCCTTCGGCCCGGTGCCGTTTTCCCAGATGTGATCGTACCAGAGCGGGGCCGCCACCCCTGCCCCGTAGCCGGTCGCGCGAGCCAGCCGGGGTGATGTCCAGGGCGCCCATGTCGCCTGCACCTTGACCTTGGGCAGTTCGCGCAACAGGGCGTTGTCGTCTGACGCTTTGACCTTTTGGCGCAGGGCGGGCACGTGCCAAGCACCGCAGATTACGGCGACCGGGCCGTCCGCACCTTTGGCCGCCTTGCCGATGGCGCGCCGCATATGTGCCTCGCGCAGCGCCTCGCGGCTGTCGGGATCGTGGCCTTCGCGCAGGGTGCCCATCGCGTCGCCGATGGCGTCAAAGAGCGTGCCGGGGTCCGGGTTTTCCTCGATCACGTCGGACCACCAGCTTTCGCCGTCTTCGTACCCGGCAGCCCCGGCCAGTGCACCGATGGGGTCGCGGGCCACGGGGTTTTCGGGCGGTAGCCGGTCTTCGGCATCCTCTGACAGGGTGGCGGATGCGGGCAGGTCGATGAAAGCAAGGGGGATATTGCGGGCCAGCGCCCAGCGCATGGCCTGATATTCGGGTGAAAACCGGGCGAAAGGCCAGAATATCGCGCGTTCCGGCGCATCCTTGGCGTAGGCGAGCAACGCCACGGGCGGCACCATGGCGGCGTCGGCCACATGGGCGATCTGGTCGGTCAGGTCTGCGGGCCCTTCGATCAGAATGACGGCCGGTTGCAGATCATCCAGCGACGCCACGACCTGCTGGGCCGATCCCGGCCCGTGGTGCCTGATGCCAAGGTAGTGGATGTCGGCCATCGGATCAGAGCAGTTCGGTCAGGACCGAATAGTAATCGGCATAGTCGCGCCGTTTTTTCACGACGGTTTCGAGGTATTCTGCCAGCACGGTCTTGTCCTGGACTGGATCCTTGACCACCGCGCCGAGCACGTTGGGGGCAAGCCCATCCACATTCAGTGTCCCGTCGGTAAAGAACGCGGCCTGCGACAGACCGCCGACCATGACAGCAATCGCCTCTGCCGTGGACAGGGTGCCGGTTGGGGCCTTGAGCGCGGTTTTGCCGTCCATGGTTTGCCCGTTGCGCAATTCGCGGAACATGGTGACGACGCGTCCGACCTCTGCCGCGACGTTCTTGGGCAGTGGTAGGTCAAGTCCGGCGGCCATTTCGCCAACCCGTTTGGTGACGATCGACACCTCTTCGTCGATGGTGTCCGGCAGCGGCAGGACGACCACGTTGAACCGGCGTTTGAGGGCCGAGGACAGTTCGTTGACCCCTTTGTCGCGATTGTTTGCGGTGGCGATGATGTTGAAGCCGCGCGTGGCGTAGATTGATGAGTTCAGTTCGGGGATCGGCATCATCTTTTCCGACAGGACAGTGATAAGCGTGTCCTGCACGTCTGATCCCATGCGAGTCAGTTCCTCCATCCGGCAGAGTTTGCCCGCTTCCATCGCGCGGTAAAGTGGTGTGGGAACCAGTGCTTCTTCACTCGGTCCCTTGGCCAGCAGCTGCGCATAGTTCCAGCCATAGCGGATCTGGTTTTCGTCCGTACCGGCCGTGCATTGCACTACAAGGGTTGAATCGCCCGCCACAGCGGCGGCCAGATGTTCCGATACCCATGATTTCGCCGTCCCCGGCACACCCAGCAGCAACAGCGCCCGGTCAGTTGCGAGCGTCGCCACTGCCGTTTCGATCAGCCGTTTCTGCCCGACATATTTCGGGGTGATTTCTGTGCCATCTGCTGCCTTTCCGCCCAAAAGATAGGTCACAACCGCCCGTGGCGACATCGCCCAGCCAGCGGGTTTGGGGCCGTTATCATCGCCGCGCAGGGCGTCAATTTCGGCTTTCCAGACGATTTCGGCAGGTTGGCGGAGCACATCGGTCATGGGGTGGGTCCTTGCAAGGCTATATTGAATTTGAGCGGGCGCAAAACCGGGTCAGCGCTATGAAAACCCAGCGCTTCAAGATCGGTCATAACACGCGTGGCATGCGACGCCGTGATCAGAAAAGCCAACAGCGTGATGAAGTTTTCAAACTGGGAGATTGTGTGGCTGCCCTGATAATCACCCTCGCCTTTCGCCCGCTTGGCAAGGGCCGCTTTGACATCTTTCAGCTTGTTTGCGTAAAACGGCGCGGCTAGCAGCGCGTCTGACAAGGTTGGACCAACATCAGGACCGGTCACGGCCAGCATATCACGCAAATCGGTCAGGATGTTTGCGCGCAGCAACGCCTGCGCCTCTGCCAGTGCCTGATCCTTTGACAATCGTTGGGCCATATCTGCGAGCATAGCAAACTGGGCCACACCATCGGCACGCAAACGGTCCCAATAGATCATCAACGCATCATCGGGTGCTGTGCGGATGCACATCTGCAGGAAGGGTGACATCATCGGGCGCGGTTCAGTGACGTAGCTGGCGGCAAGCGTGTCAGGTGTTACCGCAAGAGCGGAGGTCAATTGAGCGAAGGATACGTTTTCGAAAAGGCTATTCGCCCGCTTCTTTTGCGCCTCGTTCAGTTTGCTGCGCAGTTTGATCACGTTGCGCCGCCGGATCAGGCCGGTCGTCGATTTCTCCATGAAATCGGCCAGTTCTTGTGCATCATCACCGCCGGTGACGACACCAAGGCGCGCCAAGAGGCTTTGCGCACGCGATTTCACTTTGGATGAACGGTCGTTTTGGGTCAGTGCCGCCAGATACTCAGCATCATCCATGCTGAGGCCTATGGCGAAGCCGTCGACGAGACCCAGCCGATCTTCGGCGGGCAATCCACCGCCGTGATCCTGCATCAATTCTCGTGCGGCGGTGGGGTCAGACGCGCGCAGGTCAGCAAAGGCCTTGCGCCGCTCGGCCGGGTACATGTCATCCCATGTGTCAGCAGTCAAAGCGGTGGAGTTGTGGCCAAGCCCGGCCTTCCATTTCGCCAGCGGGATATAGGCGTCGGGGTAGCCTGACATGTCCTGCGGCGGCAGCCAGTCGAATGGGTGGGCCATTACGCCGCGCGCGGCCATCAGGCCGGTCAGCGCCTGCCAGATGCTGCGGTCCTGTTGCTGCATCATCTGCCGGAAGGCCGGGCGCAATGGTTCGGGCAGAAGCGGCAGGGTGGGTGCCGGCAGCGGCTGCATCTCTGTCAGGTCACCGGGCGGTTCCGGGCGCAGACAGGATTGCCGGAACAACGCTGCCTGTGCCAGCAGGCGCAGTTGGGTTTCAGCGCTGTCAGTACCCTTGGTGAATGAATCGTCGCCTGCCTCCGCGACCCCGCCTGTCGTCCAGCGCAGTTTTGCCGCCTCAAGCCGGCCCAAGGTTTCATCAAGCATCGGCATGAAACCTTCCCATATTGGTGTCCGCGGCCAGCAGATCGGCGGCGTGACCGTTCCATAGCACGACCGATTGGTGCAGTTCCGCGCCAAGAACCGGATCGGCAAGGCCGGTGGTGGTCAGGGGCAGCACCGCGTCATTTCCCTGCCAGTAGTGAGTCTCCTTCGCTATGGCGAGCCGTCCGGCAGGCAGCAAAACCGGCAGTTCGGTCAACCAAGGCTCTTGCCCCAAGGCATCGCAAAACAGGCGCAGGATGTCGGCATCCACCGAAACTGCGGGCCAGTCCCGATGCTCATCCGCATTTGTCCGCTCGACTGTTTGCGCCCGCAGCGGCACGGGCGCGGGGTAAAACACCAACTCAGCCTGAAACTGATCCCCGGCGGTGAAGGCCGCCCCTTGCTTGCCCAGACTGGCCGGAAAGAAATCCTGCAACAGCGCAAATCGTGGTCCGGCCTGATCAAGGCCCAACAGCCATGTTGACCGGGCAATCAGCCCGTCACGGCGGGTTTCGTCGCGGCTTGCCAAAACCTCCCATGGACCCGCATGGCGCAGCGCCGTCTTATCCTCCAACAACACATCCCGGTTTTCGGCACCCGTGATGACACGGCGCAAAGCGGGATCGGGGTTGTCACCATCGCCCCACGCCCGCGCGATGATGACCAGCTTGCCAAGTTCCGCGATCAACGCGTCTGGCCGATCCTTTTGCGGCAGCGCCAGAACGCGCGCCGGTATGCCGTCAATCCGGCCCGCCAGTGATCCTGCCTTGGCATCCACAAGGCGCGACGCGATCCGGCGGCATCGCCCAGTCAGATCGGCCAGCAGTTCCGTCAACCCGGTACGCAACTGGTCTGCGATCCACGCCTCCATCTCTGCCAGACCATCAGTGATTGACTTTTGCGTGGCCGCAGCCCGCTTCGCCGCGACAGCTTCACGGCGGGCGACTGTCTTCGGGTCATCGGGTCTTTCAGGCGTGTCAGCTTGCGCGGCGGCGAGGCTTTTCTTTTCGCCACTTGCGGTCGGTGTCGACGCAGTCTTGCGCCGTCGCCCCAGCCATTCGGTCACCCAATCGGGGACATCACCGGGTCCAAAATCAGACGGCGCGCTGCTATATTGCAGCATCAGAGCCAAGGCATGTTTGCAAGGGAACTTACGCGATGGGCAGCTGCATTTCGCCCCCAGATCGCTCAGGTCCACAACCACCCGATAGGGGTTCGCCCCAGATCCCTGACAAGCCCCCCAGATCAGCCGGCTGTCACCCGAAATCAGCCGCTCCGGCCATTTGTTGGGTGACAGCAATTTGCTCGCAGCCTTAAGCGATGCCTGATCGGGCGCAGCGTTTTCAATGGCGGATGTCGTCAGGCTCATGTCTGAAGTCAGAGCAAAACCACATCACAAGTTCAAGACGCATTCTGCGGCTGCGATACGACCGTTGCGCGTGTGTCGCCTGCACCCGTCATTTGCTGCAAAGCCCGATCCAGATCGGGATGCCAGAAGGTAAAGCCTGCGGCCTGTGCCCGGGCGGGTACGACCCGTTGACCGGATAACATCGTCTCTTCCGCCAGATCGCCGAGACCAGCACGCAAGATCGCGGCAGGAAAGCGCAGAACCGCCGGTCTGTGCAGCGCGCCTGCCACGGCCTTGGTGAAATCCGCGTTTGTTACTGGGTTCGGCGCAGTGGCGTTCAGCGGCCCCTGGATATCCGTCGCCACGGCAAAGACGATCATCCGCACAACATCATCCAGATCAATCCAAGACATCCATTGTTTTCCGTCGCCAATAACGCCGCCCAGGCCGAATTCGAACGGGGTCAGGAACTTGGCCAGCATCCCGCCTTCGACACCCAGAACCAACCCGATGCGCAGCGCGACAACACGGACCCCATGGGCCTGCGCGGTCTCTGCTGTCGCTTCCCAGCGGGCGCAAACCTGACGGGTAAAGCAATCCTGCGGGGCTGCATCCTCGGTCAGTTTTTCGTCGCCGCGCAAACCATACCATCCGATGGCAGAGCCATTGACCAACACCTTTGGTTTTACGGCAAGCCGGTCAATCAAGGCCACGATTTCGCGAGTCATATCCACACGCGATCCGATGATCCGGGCGCGTTTGCGTGTCGTCCAAGGCGCGCTGGCAACGGGATCACCGGCCAAATTGATGATGCTGTCGATAGGTTCATCATCCGGGATCTGCGCCAGATCAGTGACAATCCGGATCGGATGGGCCAGATCATCTGCCTTGGCCTTGGTCCGCGTTAATACAGTGACACGATGCCCACCAGCCACCAAGGCAGCAGTCAGGCGCGCGCCAATGAACCCGGTCGCGCCGGTGATCAGAACATTCTGACGACCCGGCAGATCAGTCGCCAGCTTTGCAGGGTCCGGGCGTGCCAACCTGTCGCTACGCCCCGCCGCCAGCAGATCACGTGCGCTGAACAGGCCGACACCCAAGGCAGACAGGGTCGCCATGACGCTCCACCAGCCATAGCTGGTTGGGATCAGCGCCGTTTCCATCCTTGCCCACTCCAACAGGTAGGGCGCGGCAAGTGCAAGGATTGCACCGTAGTTGAGGGCAAGGAGGGTATGGTTCACCCGTTCGGTCGCTGGCAGTTTCCGTGTTAGGTCCTCCTCCACGAAATCCCACAGGGTGATCAACACCTCGACCACCAGAATGCCTGTCAGGATCATCGTGAAGACACCGCGCGGCTCCAGCCAGGCAAAGCATAGGAAAATCACCATATAGAAAAAGTTGCGCACCCCGTGCAGGCGCAGTTCCTGCCGTTGCGACGGGCGCCATGCCAGACGTTCAGTGCCTTCATGGTGGACAAGCGTGTCAAACGCGCCCATCACAACCTGAATGGCAATGAGGGTCCAAAGGATCGGATCATCCATTATCTATTCCTTTGCGTCCTGGAAAACGGCGTCTTGGGCGATCATCTCGCCAAAGACGCGGTGTTTGAGCGAAAGTGTGAAGGCAAACTGCCCGTCGCCCAGATCATGGTGGCCAATCACCAACGCACCCGGGCTGAGCAAACGTGGCAGCCTGATGCGGCGGCCGCATAGTTGCAGAAAGAAATGATCGCTTTTGAAGAGCAGTGCATGGGCGGTCGCCTGGACCCGCAACGCCATACCGATGCCATAGCCGATATATTCCTCGAGCCCGGTGGGACCTGCAAAACGTTTGGAGCTGTGCACGGTTTGGGGGAAACCCTTGGCCCGCCCGTATTGCCTGATCCAGAACTGGCCATTTGTCACACTGTCTTCGGTCACAATCACAACAGCGGGACGATCGACCGAAGTCATATCATAGGGCAATGGCGCGCCCACAAGGCGCGCCAGTTGCGCCAGAACATGCCCCGTCCGGTTCATGCGCATGGATGTCACAACACCCTGATAGGTCACACTATCCCCACCCTTCAGCCGCTTACCAAATCGTTTGCGGATCGCTGCAGGCAGCCGGTTCCAGCCATCACCCAGCAGGTTGCGAAACCGGCTGTCTGGCAAAGGCTGCGGTGCCTTGGCATCATTGGCAGGCACAAACGGTATGACCTGTTGCTTATGTCCCTGAACCTCCATCATTTCCTCCGTTTCGTATCATCATATATTTCTGTAGGAACAGAAATTAGTCGCCAAAAAAAGGGGCGACCTATTTGGCCTTGCGCCCTGTGAACTTCAAAACCTTCAGTACCTTGTCGCCCATGCCGATCAACCGCGTCAGCTGGGCCTTGGGCACACCCAGCATCTGGTCGTACCAACGGGTCGTCGTATTGAGGAATTCCTGCATCTCGCGCAGCCGGTGCAGCACCTCGGGGTTCAACCCCTTCTCGGTCTCTGCCTTGGTTACGCAATCACGCAGCGCTGCGGCTGCTGGATCAATCTCGCGCTCCTTGCGGCCCTGAGCGATGCGCATCGCCATCTCCCAGACGTCAACCTCTGCCTCAAAATGCTCGCGCCTGTCACCCACGATGGGAACGCGACGGATCAGTTTCCAGCCGACCAGTTCCTTGAGAGAGTTCGATACGTTTGACCGGGCAATCCCCAGCGTCTCGGATATCTGCTCTGCATTCATCGGACTGACCGAAAGATATAGCAACGCATGGATCTGCGCGACCGAGCGGTTGACGCCCCACTGCCCGCCCATGTCACCCCAATACAGAATGAATTGCTCAACGGCCGCTGATTTGGTTATTTGTGATATTTCTGTCATGACAGAAACTTAGAACACGCCGGCACGTTTTGCAAGCCAAATCGCCTAGCCATTTTCGCCAACGGGAGTCCTGTGTGCACATAAATGAGAGGAAGCGCCCAAATACCCGGCAGATCCCTTACCGATGGCCAAGGCCTCAAAACTTCTGGCTGTCACGTCGTCATCATCATTGACTCATGTCGAAAATTGCTGAACCAATGTGTAATTGGTTCACCATTGGGATGAAGACGCTGACCAAAACCGCCCCCTTGCTGTCACTTGCTGCGTTGAGCCTTCGATTTAAGGGGCAAGCAAGTTGTGCGGTTGAGAATGTCAGCCTGTCGGTGGCGTCTGGTGAAATCCTCTGTGTCGTGGGCGAATCTGGATGCGGAAAAAGCGTGACCGCCATGGCCATGATGGGGCTTTTGCCGCCGGGTGCGGCGCATATTCCTTCGGGAAAGATGGTGTTTGACGGGCAAGCCTTTGATTTAACAAAGGAACGCATCCCCGCAGACCTGCGCGGCGGTCGCATGGCGATGATTTTTCAAGAACCGATGACTTCTCTTAATCCCGCCTTCCGTATCGGCGACCAGATTGCAGAATCAGTGCAACGTCACACCGGCTGTTCCCGCACCAAGGGGCTGGAACGCGCATTGGAGATGCTGCGCCGCGTCGGTCTGCCATCACCGGAACTGCAACTGGATCGGCACCCGCACCAATTGTCAGGTGGTCAGCGCCAGCGCGTAATGATCGCCATGGCGCTGGCCAATGACCCCAGCCTTCTAATCGCGGATGAGCCGACAACAGCACTGGATGTCACCATTCAAGCGCAGATTCTCGACCTGATCCGCGATCTGCAGCGCGATACCGGCATGGGCACCATCATGATCACCCATGATCTGGGTGTGGTGGCCGAAATCGCTGATACCGTAGCGGTCATGTATGGCGGGCAGATGGTGGAATACGGGCCCATGGCCGAGATATTCGGCAATCCGCAGCACCCCTACACGATTGGTTTGATGGCCTCGGTGCCGCGCCTGTCAGGACCCCGCGCAAGACTGACCACGATCATGGGCACCGTGCCGACAATGAACAACATGCCTCAAGGATGCCGCTTTCGCAGCCGTTGTCCGTTTGCGACCGGCGTTTGCAGTACTCAGCCGTCCTTGTCCGATGTAGGGCCCAATCACCAGACCGCCTGTCATTTTGCACCACTCGAACAAACCTTACAGGTGGCCGGATGAAACCCATCCTCGAAGCACAAGGGCTGAAAAAGCACTTCCAGACGGGCGGCGGCCTGTTCGCCAAGAAGGGATCGGTGCGCGCAGTGGATGGTGTGTCGCTGTCGATCACGTCCGGCGAAACCTTTGCCATCGTGGGCGAATCCGGCTGCGGGAAATCCACCCTCGCCCGGTTGCTGGCACGTCTGCTGGACCCGACGGCAGGCGACGTCATCTTTGACGGCAAGGCAGTGACCCAAGCGCGGGGTCATGCGCTGTCAGACCTGCGTCGGGATGTGCAGTTCATCTTTCAGGACCCTTTTTCGTCGCTGAACCCGCGCATGTCGGTGGGCCGGCTGGTGGCAGAACCACTGGAGGTTCACGCGCCAGACCTGTCCAAACAGGACCGCCGCGCCAAAGTATCCGAACTGCTGAAACAGGTCGGCTTGCAGCCCGAACATGCAGACCGGTATCCGCATGAGTTTTCAGGCGGACAGCGCCAGCGGATCGGCATCGCCCGCGCTTTGGCATCAGGGCCGCGACTGATTATCGGGGATGAACCGGTGTCTGCGCTGGATGTGTCAGTTCAGGCGCAGGTGGTGAACCTGCTCAGCGACCTAGGCCGCGATCTTGGTCTGACCCTGATCCTGATTGCGCACGACCTTGCCGTCATCAGACACATGTCGGACAGGGTCGCGGTCATGTATTTAGGCAAAATCGTCGAGCAAGGCACGACCGATGCGCTTTTCGACACACCACGCCACCCCTATACGCGCGCCTTGCTTGATGCCATTCCCGATCCGGATGATCGCAATCGCACTGATCGTGCCCGGATCGAAGGCGAAATGCCAAGCCCGTCCGCACCACCGTCCGGCTGCGCCTTTCACACGCGCTGCCTGTTTGTCACCGACCTGTGCCGCAGCACAGCGCCAATGCCGGAAGAAACACCGGATGGCCATATGACGGCATGTCATCACTGGCAGGACATCGGTGTAACGGCCAGCCGCAACCCCCCTCCCAAACGAAGCCCTGCCACCGAAGCGCGGCTCGCCCTTTACCGAAAAGCGACCGAGGGGGCGAAGATCACCCCGGTCGCACATCATCCCGACAGAGAGGAAACATGATGAAATCCCTGACAATGACAACTGCCGCACTGACGCTGATGGCGACCGGTGCCATGGCGCAAGACCTGCGCATCGCGCTGCAATCGGATGCCGACATTCTGGACCCCGACCAGTCGCGAACATTCGTAGGCCGCATCGTTTATGCGTCGCTATGCGACAAACTGGTCGATATCACCCCGGACCTTGAAATCATTCCGCAACTCGCCACCGAATGGACCGTGGCCGAGGATGGCATGTCCATCGACATGACCGTGCGCGAGGGTGTGGTGTTCCATGATGGGACCGCTTTCAATGCACAGGCTGTCGCCGATAATATCGAACGATCCCAAACGCTTGAGGAAAGCCGCCGCAAATCTGAATTGTCGTCAATCACCTCGGTTGATGTCACTGGCGACTACACCCTGACACTGAACCTTAGCGCGCCTGATGCAACCGTGATGGCGCAACTTGCAGACCGGGCCGGTATGATGGTCTCGCCCACAGCTGCCGCCGAAACGGGTGTTGATTTCGGGCTCGCGCCGGTCTGCTCTGGCCCATTTAGCTTTGGCGAACGTGTGGCGCAGGACCGGATTGTCCTGAACAAGTTTGACGATTACTGGAATGCCGATGCGATCAATTTCGACAGTGTGACCTTCCTCCCGATCCCCGATACCACCGTGCGTCTGGCCAATCTGCAGTCGGGCGATATCCATATTCTGGAACGTCTGGCCCCGACCGATCTGGCGCAGGCCGAAGCGGACCCAGATATCAATGTGGTCTCTGCCGTATCGCTCGGCTATCAGGGCGTCACCTTTAACACTGGCAACGGCGAGAAGGCCGACAACCCCTTTGGCAACGACAAACGGCTACGGCAAGCGTTCAGCTATGCCATGGACCGCAACGCGATCAATCAGGTGGTATTTGAAGGCGCTTATGCACCGGGCAACCAGTCCTTCCCGCCCACCTCGCCTTGGTACAACACCAATTTCCCGATCGAAGAACGCGATGTGGAAAAAGCCAAGGCCTTGCTGGCAGAGGCGGGCTATCCCGACGGTGTCGACCTGACGGTACAGGTCCCCAACACCACGATCCCGCTGCAATTGATGCAGGTTGTCCAGTCGATGGCGGCAGAGGCGGGCATCCGGGTTGAGATTGTGTCGAAGGAATTCGCGACCCTGCTGGCCGACCAATCCGCCGGTGACTATCAGGCAAGCCAGATCGGCTGGTCCGGTCGCGTCGATCCAGATGGCAATATTCACCAGTTCGTGACCACCGATGGCGGCATCAATGACAGTGGATTTTCGCACCCAGATGTGGATGCGGCGTTGAATGCCGCCCGCACACAGGCTGACATGGAGGCCCGCAAGATCGAGTATGACAAGGCCCGCGCCGTCCTGATCGACGAAGCACCGCTGGTCTATCTCTATCATCAAAGCTGGATCACGGCGCTTGATGCTGGGATCGACGGCTTCACCCCCTACCCCGATGGCATGATCCGTCTGGAAGGCGTGTCACTGTCTGAGTGATGTGGAGCCGGCCCGACCTTGGTTGAGGTCGGGCCACCCAACAAGAGGCATTCCATGCTGTCATACTTCCTGCGCCGTGTTGCTATCGCGATCCCGACGATCCTGCTGATCTCGATCTTCGTTTTCGCATTGCAAAAACTGTTGCCCGGCGACCCGCTGCTGGTTCTGGCCGGAGAAGAGCGTGACCCAGAGGTACTGGAATTCCTGCGCGAGAAATACCGTCTGAATGATCCGATCCCGGTGCAGTACATCACTTGGGTGGGCAATGCGCTGCAGGGTGATCTGGGCACCTCGTTCCGCACCAATCAGCCTGTGACCGAACTTATCGGGCAGAAGCTGCCAGTGACGATCCAGCTGGCGGTGATGTCGTTGATTTTCGCGGTCCTGATCGGCATTCCGGCAGGTATCCTGTCGGCTTATAAAAAAGGCACGCTGACTGATTACATCGCCAATATTGTTGCCCTTTCCGGGCTGTCTATTCCGAATTTCTGGCTGGGGATCATGTTGATCCTGCTCGTATCCGTGAAATGGCAATTGCTGCCCGCGTCGGGCTATGTCCCGCTGAACGAGGATTTCTGGCTGTCGATCAAGACAATGCTGATGCCCGCCTTTGTGCTTGGCACAGCATTGGCGGCCACGCTGATGCGGCACACCCGTTCCGCGATGCTGGGGGTTCTGACCTCTGACTATGTTCGAACCGCACGCGCCAAGGGGTTGTCAGAGCGCAAGGTCGTGCTGAAGCACGCCTTTCGCAACGCGTTGACGCCCATCGTTACCCTAACGGCCCTGCTGTTCGGAGAGTTGATCGCAGGTGCGGTTCTGACCGAACAGATCTTTACCATACCCGGATTTGGCAAACTGGTCGTCGATGCGGTCTTCAACCGCGACTATGCCGTTGTGCAGGGCATTGTTCTGGTGACTGCGGTTGGTTTCATCATCATGAACCTATTGGCGGATATGGCCTACCTCCTGCTCAACCCTCGTCTGAGGAGCGCCTGATGTCCGTTGCTGAAACGACCGCCACAGCACTCCCCAAACCCGAAAACCGGGTCTGGAAGAAGTTCCGCAGCCACAAATCGGCGATGTTGGGCGGCATTCTGGTGACCTTCTTTATCGCCATCGCCCTGCTCGCGCCCGTCCTGCCAATTCCCGACCCGGCCACGACAGATTGGGGTGCGGTGCGTCAGGCACCGTCTGCGGCTCATTGGATGGGAACCGATGAGATCGGGCGCGATGTGCTGTCGCGGATGATCTGGGGGGCGCAGGCGTCGCTTTTGGCTGGCGTCATCTCGGTCGGGATCGCGGTGGCCATCGGGGTGCCGCTCGGCATCGTGGCCGGTTATTTTGGTGGCTGGATTGACGCCATCATTTCGCGCTGTACTGAAGCTCTATTAGCCGCTCCCTTCCTGATCCTTGCCATCGCGCTGGCGGCCTTTCTGGGGCCGAGCCTGACTAACGCGATGATCGCCATTGGCATCTCGGCCACACCGATATTCATCCGCCTGACCCGCGGCCAGGTGCTCAATATCAAGGTCGAGGATTACGTGGAATCCGCCCATGCCATCGGGCTGCCAACCCGGCTGATCCTGTCACGCTACATCCTGCCGAATGCCTTGCCGCCAATCCTTGTGCAGGCAACCCTGACCATTGCGACGGCAATCATTGCGGAGGCGTCGCTTTCGTTCCTCGGCCTCGGCCAACAACCCCCGTCACCAAGCTGGGGATCGATGCTGAATACGGCCAAGAACTTCCTCAATCAGGCGCCGTGGATGGCGCTTTATCCCGGCATCTCGATCTTTCTTGTTGTGTTGGGGTTCAACCTTCTGGGCGACGGGCTGCGCGACGCGCTTGACCCGCGCGAACACTGAAAGGCATCGCATGACTTTTACCACGCGTCCTGAGATCCGAGGCACCTTCGGCGTTGCAACCTCGACCCATTGGATCGCCTCTGCCGTTGGCATGTCGATCCTCGAAAGGGGCGGCAACGCCTTTGACGCCGCGGTCGCAACCGGTCTGACATTGCAGGTGGTTGAGCCGCATTTGAACGGCCCCGCCGGCGACATGCCCGCCATCTTTCAGAAGGCCGGCGAAGATGTGCAAGTTATCTGTGCGCAGGGTCCGGCACCAGCCGGGGCCACGATTGCGCACTATCGGGAACAGGATCTGACACTGGTTCCCGGATCGGGTTTGCTGGCAACCGTGATCCCCGGCGCGTTTGACGGCTGGATGCTTATGCTACGCGACCACGGCACCATGACCCTGCGCGATGTTCTGGACCCCGCTATCGGATACGCCCGCGACGGCCATCCTATATTGCCACGGGTGGCAAACACGATTGACGGACTTGCGGAGTATTTCGCCGAACACTGGCCCAGCAGCGCCGCAGTCTGGACACCCGGCGGCACGGCCCCTGCCCCCAATACAATCTTCAAGAACCCCGATCTGGCCCGCACCTATGACCGTCTGGTCGCCGCGGGCGAAGCCGCAGGCGATGACCGCACCGCCCAGATCGACGCCGCCCGCAAGGAATGGGCAAACGGGTTCGTGGCCGACGCCATTGACACATATCTGCAGGATGCCAACATCATGGATGTGTCCGGCAAACCACACAAAGGGGTGCTGCGCAAATCGGACATGGC
The DNA here is from genome assembly GCF_046762905.1 of Yoonia sp. R2-816. NCBI lineage: Bacteria > Pseudomonadati > Pseudomonadota > Alphaproteobacteria > Rhodobacterales > Paracoccaceae > Yoonia > Yoonia sp. R2-816. Next base: position 40,821 of record NZ_JBKQXN010000135.1, read on the forward strand.
GGGCTGGTCCGCCACAACAGAACCATCGCTGTCCTATACCTATCACGGCTGGACCGTGCACAAGACCGGGCCGTGGTCGCAAGGGCCGGTCCTGCTGCAGGCACTGGCACTACTGGAACATCACGATCTGGCAGCGATGGACCCGCTGGGCGCGGAATTCGTCCACACCATCATCGAAGCGATCAAACTCTCATACGCAGATCGTGAGGCGTATTACGGCGACCCCGAGCATAGCGAAATCCCGATGGATCACCTGCTATCAGATGCCTACAACGCCGAACGCGCGCGGCTGATCGGGCCAAAGGCCAGCGCCGAACAGCGCCCCGGTCGCGTGCCCGGTTTTGCCCATCTGGCCGATGCCTATGTCACCCGCGCCGCCCGCGATTTCGGGGCTGCCGATGCTGCCCCGCAAGAACCCACAATGGCCCATCTCACCGAAAAGCGCGGCGATACGGTACATCTCGATATCATCGACCGCTGGGGGAATATGGTCGCGGCCACCCCATCAGGCGGCTGGTTGCAATCGAACCCGGTCATACCCGGCCTTGGCTTTCCGCTGAACTCCCGCGCACAGATGTTCTGGCTGGAAGAAGGATTACCCACCTCGCTGGCCCCGGGACGACGACCGCGCACGACGCTGACACCCTCGCTGGCCGTGCATGAAGACGGGCGGCGTATGGTGTTCGGCACACCCGGCGGTGATCAGCAGGATCAATGGCAATTGATCTGGTTCTTGCGATTTGTGCATTGGGGGATGGAGCTTCAGGCCTGCATGGACGCACCGCTCTTTCACTCAATGCACTTTCAGGGGTCGTTCTATCCGCGTGAGGCGAGGCCGGGCGAAATGATGCTGGAACCCGCCTTTGGCGATGCCGTCATCAATGATCTGCGGGCACGTGGCCATGTCGTCCATGTGGCCGAACCCTGGTCCGTCGGGCGTCTGACGGCCGCTTTGCGCGACCCTGACGGGGTGTTGCGCGCCGCCGCAACCCCGCGTCTGATGCAAGCCTATGCGGTGGGCCGATGACCTGGAGTTTGATTGCCCGCGATGGGAACGACATCGGCCTGATCGTCGCGTCCAAATTCTTTGCCTGCGGGGCCTTGGTGCCCTATGTCGGCCCCCGCACGGCGGTGGCCAGCCAGGCATTCTGCAACCCGCTCTGGGGCACCGAGGGGCGCACAAGGTTGGAAACTGAATCCGCAGAAACGGTACTCGCCGATCTGGTCGGGCGCGACGCCGGTCAGGCGATCCGGCAGGCCCACATGATCGACGCGACAGGGGCCTTTGCCGCCCATACCGGCGCTGATTGCGTCGATTGGGCCGGCCACCTGATCCGCGATGACCATTCTGTCGCGGGCAACATGCTCGCCGGTCCCGACGTGATCGAAGCAACCTCCGCCGCCTTTCAGGCCAGCACCGGCTCCTTGGCCGAACGCCTGATTGCAGCCATGCACGCGGGCGAGGCGGCAGGCGGCGATAAACGGGGGCGGCAGGCCGCCGGGCTGACGATCCACCGTGGCGAGGATTATCCGTGGCTATCGCTCCGGGCGGATGACCACGCCGATCCGCTGGCAGAACTCGACCGTCTCTGGCAGGTGGCCCAGGAACGGTATGTGCATTTCACACTCGGCGTGCCCACGGCCAAGGCATTTTCCGGCAGCCCCACCCGCGATCATATCGATGCGGCTATTGCCGAAGCCGAAGAACGTAGGCTATCGGAGGGACGCCCAAGCCTGTCGCAAGCCGTGGAAAAATGACCGAAACACTCAAATCCCGCCTGATGGCACTGATCGAATCCGAGCTGCCCCCCGATGGCCGCCTGCCAACGGAACGGGCTTTGGCTGACAGGTTCGGCACATCACGCCGGCTGGTGCGGCAGGCGCTTGACCAACTGGAGGTCGAAGGGTTGGTCTGGCGCAAACAGGGGTCCGGTACATATGCAGGCCAGCCCTCGGACCCGACAGGTGATCTGGCCGCACGCATTGCCGGTGAAACCGACCCCCTCCAGGTGATGGAGGCGCGCCTGTGCATCGAACCGGAACTGGCCGCCCTTTGCGCCATCCGAATGACGGATGAAGAGATCTCCCGCCTGCGCACGCTTGCCTCGCGCCAAGTGGTCGCTGATGCGCAGACGATCGAGCTGTGGGATGGGGCGATCCATCGGCTGATCGCGCAATGCGCACGCAACCGCCCCTTGCTGACCGCATTTGCGCTGCTGGATCGCATCCGTTCCAACCCCGACTGGGTCGCCGTACGCGCCCGCGCCCGCAGCCGCGCGTCACTCTCCGTGCCGCAAAGCGAACACGAGGTCCTGATCGAAGCCATCGCCGCCCGCAGCCCAAGTGCCGCGCGACAGGCAATGCATGATCATCTCTCCGCACGTTTCGCCGCCCTGAAGGTGGAATTCAACGCCGGAATGCGCGAAGCGGGCGAATAAGGCTAACCGCCTCAAATCACTCAAGCTTCACTCACGCGGTACGTCTGCTGAACCGCTTGGCCTACGCTTCAGAGCAAATGGGGCTTGAGGAGTGGTTCAGAATCTCGCTAAGATATAAAATGAAACACTGTTTTACATAGTGAAATTCAGGGAGGAAAACATGAATCTTTTTAAAGCCACGGCGCTTGCCGTGTCGATGGGGCTATTGGCCGGTTCCGCCATTGCAGAAACAGTGCTGATCCATGGTGAGGCTGGCCCAAATCGCGGCGCGCGTGCCAACGCAATCCAGTGGTTTGCCGATCAGGTCGCTGAACGCTCTGGCGGGGATCTGCGGATCGATATCCAGTGGGGTGGTGCGCTGTTCAAGGCGAACGCGGCCCTGCAATCTATTGGCGATGGCGTGGCCGACATGGGAACAGTGATCGCGGTCTATTATCCGCAGGAATTCGTGGCCTACGGTGTCGCTGACCTGCCGCTAGACAACCCTGACGCCTGGGTTGGCATGCGCGCAACCGATGAGTTGTTTCGCAACAATGCGGCGGTAGAAGCTGCGGTCGCCGACAAGAACCTTGTCTACCTTGGCACATTCACCACCAGTCAGGTTAATATCGGCTGCAATGGCGCGGCCATCCGCACAGCGGACGATATCGACGGGCTGAAGGTGCGCGGCGTCGGGGCCTATGGCAAAGTGTTCGGCGAGATGGGGGCAAACATGGTCCGCATGTCGATCTATGACGCCTATCAGGGATTGGACAGCGGGCTGATCGACTGTTCACAGGGCTATTCCTATGCCGTCTCGGCGCTGAAACAAGCCGAAGTCATGGACAGCTACACGCTTTTGAATTGGGGGCAGGTCGGCGGCGTCGGCACCTTCATGAACAAGGACGCCTTTGATGCGCTGACACCTGAACAACAGGCCATTCTACTGGAGGTCGGATCAGACACAGTCGACTATTTCGCCCGCATTCTGACCGGAGCCAACGACCAAGCGGTCGAAGACATGCGCGACCAGGGACTTGAGATCATCGAACTGCCCGAAGAAGAACGCGCCAAGCTGTTGGAAATGGGGGCCAGCTATCTGGATGAATGGGCTGAAACAGCAACGGCGACAGGGCTGGATGGCCCGGCGATCCTTGAGGAATACCGGTCGCTGATCGCGAAATATGCGGCCGAGCGGGATGCCAACGGCTATCCCTGGGAAGACAGCTGATCGCGCATGCTCAAACGCGTTGAAACCATATTGCTGGGGCTCGCGGCCCTGGCGGTGCTGCTGATGGGGGCCATGATCACGGTCAACGTGATCCTGCGCCTGTTCGGCACGTCATTACCCGACAGTGTGGTCATCGTGCGCGAATTGATGGTGGCAGCAATTGTACTGCCTTTGGCAGCGGTCACTGCGGCGCGGGCCCACGTCTGTGTCGAGGTACTGGTCAACCAGCTGCCGGTGCGGGTCAAGGAGGGGTTGATCCTGTTCGGCTGGGTAGTCGGGCTGATCGCCCTGACACCGCTGGTCTATGCCGCTTGGCGCGAATTGGCCACGACGGCCACCAATGGCAGTTTCTTTTTCGGCGATCTGTCCTTGCCCAAATGGCCCGGCAGACTGGCTTTCTTCATTGGACTGGCCGTGTGCTGGTTGCGTCTGGTGGTCGTGCTGGTCGAGGATACGCGCGCGTTCGTACGCCGGACAGAGGTGGGATAGATGGATCCCTCCGAAATCGGGCTGATCGCGTTTTCTGCTGTTCTGCTGATGCTGGCCCTGCGAGTGCCGATCGCCTTTGCCATGGCTAGCGCGGCGATCATCGGCACCTTCTTCGTCTTCGCCCTGCGCACCGGAGACTTCGCGCCTGACCGTGCCATTCGTCCGACGACTTCGATGATCTTCTCGAACGCCTTCGATCTGATCCACAACTACAATCTGTCCATGATCCCGCTTTTCGTGGCCCTTGGGCATATCGCTTATCGCGCGCAAATTACGACGAATATCTATGAGGCCGCAAAGGTCTGGATGACCAATCTGCGCGGCGGTGTCGCCATGGCCTCCATCGTCGGATGCGGCGGGTTCTCGGCGATCACCGGCAGTTCGATTGCCTGCGCATCGACCATGGGGCGCATCTGCACACCAGAAATGCTGCGCATGGGGTATGACAACCGCCTTGCCACAGCCTCGGTCGCGGCGGGCGGCACCTTGGGGTCGCTGATTCCGCCATCGGTTTTGTTCATCATCTATGGGATTTTCACCGAAACATCGGTGTCCAAGCTATTCCTTGCGGGCATTCTCCCTGGCCTGCTGACGCTCGCCGGTTTCGTGCTGGTTGTCGCCGTCTGGGTGCGGCGCGACCCGTCCATCGCGCCGATGACAGACATCAAATATTCCGCAACAGACCGCCAGAAGGCAGCCATCGCCGCATGGCCCGCCGTCCTGCTGTTTGTGACTATCGTCGGCGGCATCTACGGTGGCATTTTCACAGCGACAGAGGCGGCGGCGGTGTCCGTTGCCGCCGCGGTTACCATCGGGTTTGCGCAGCGCCGTCTGACCCTGGCCGATCTGTGGGTGTCGATGAAGGAAACCTGCATCCAGACCGCGAGTATTTTCATCATCGCGGCGGCGGCCAAGATATTCGTGGCCTTCATCGCGCTGACCGGGGTTGCCCCGCAACTGGTCGCGCTGGTGTCCTCTGCCGATCTGTCGGTTTTCGCCCTGATGGCCGCGATTGCGCTGATCTATCTGCTGCTGGGCATGTTTCTGGATCCTATCGGGATCATGGTGCTGACCCTGCCGCTGGTGATCCCGCTGGTCGAGGGTTACGGGCTTGACCTGATCTGGTTCGGTGTTGTGGTCATCAAACTGCTGGAGATCGGGCTGATCACCCCACCCGTCGGGCTGAACGTGTTTGTGATTGCCAGTGTCGTGGGCAAGGACGCCCCGCTGGAGCGGATATTTGCGGGGATTGCCCGGTTCCTTTCGGTTGATTTCATTGTTCTTCTGCTGATCATGTGCTTTCCCATCATCTCGCTTTGGATCCCGGGGGGTATGTGATGAGTGACCGCAAGTTTGCCAATACACTGGCACGGGGGATGTCGGTGCTGCGCGCCTTTCGGGTCAGCGATGACGGGCTGACCCATGCCCAGATCGTCAAGCGTACCGGCCTGTCGCCCGCGACGGTGACACGGCTGACCTATACCCTGCGCGAGTTGGGGTATCTGAGCCAGAACGGCAATCTGTTGCGGTTCGGTCCGGCCGCACTTTCCATGGCGAGCGTGGCAAATGCGACAACTTCGTTTCTTGATATGGTGGGCGGGGCCTGTCAGAATCTTGCCGACCGCACCCAAACGCTGGTGCTGATGGCCGTCCGTGACGGTGCCAGCATGACGCTGGTCCGCACATGGCGACCGCAAGAGGCGTCATCGATCTGGCTAGAAGAGGGCAATCGCGTGCCGCTGGCCGGGTCTTCTACCGGACAGGCCTTCGTCGCGGCACTCAACCAGGGAAAGTTCGACGCGATGGGACCGGATGATGTGCTGATCGAACAGCGCGCGACCGGACGGGCACAATTGGCACGGCAAGGCTTCACGTTCGTGAACCGGGACAAACGCTTCGCTAACACGATCAACGCCGTGGCCCGCCCTTATTTCGCCAGCGATCTGGGCGAGCCTGTGGTCTTTACATGCGGCGCCGTGCCAGAGACCCTGACGGATGAGCGGATCACCGCAGAGGTCGGCCCGGCCCTGCGTGACATCATCCGCGATCTGGAAATGAAAACCGGCAGCGCTCGCCTGCTGGACGAAGCGATGACAGGTGCAACATGACCGTGCAGTATGAATATGTCGACGGCATCGCCGTTCTATCGGTAGACAATCCGCCGGTGAACGCCCTGGGCGCCGCTGTTCGGCAGGGATTGAGTGATGGGATTGCACGCGCCGTCGCTGATGGCGCGCAGGCCGTTGTGATCTATGGCGAAGGACGCACATGGTTTGCCGGCGCCGACATCCGCGAATTTGGCAAGCCGCCCGTGGATCCAATCCTGCCCGCCGTTTGCGACCAGATCGAGGCATGTCCGATCCCGGTGATTGCCGCCATGCATGGCACCGTTCTGGGTGGCGGGTTGGAGGTGGCGCTGGCCTGCCACTACCGGCTGGCTGTGCCCGGTACGCGACTCGGCCTGCCAGAGGTGACGCTTGGAATCATTCCGGGTGCTGGCGGTACCCAGCGCCTGCCGCGTCTGACCGGTTATGCCAAGGCGATTGCAATGATCACAAGCGGCAAGCCTGTTTCGGCAGAAGAAGCGCTGAAGTCAGGCATTGTCGACCGTGTAGACAGCGGCACACCGCGCGAACTCGGCCTTGCCTATGCCCGCGCGCTGATCAGCAAAGGTGCCGCGCCGCGCCCCGTGCGCAACATTGCCCCGCCTGAACCGGTGGATTTTGCTGCCGCCAAGGCCGGGGTGGCCAAGGCCGCACGCGGTCAGTTGTCGCCGGTTACGGCGGTCGATGCCATCGCTGCATCGGCGCGCATGACCTTTGATGACGGTCTGGCCGAGGAACGGCGGCTGTTTCAGACTCTGATGCAAACCGATCAGCGCAAGTGGCTGATCCATGCGTTCTTTGCGGAAAGGCAGGTGTCCAAATTGCCGGAGCTTGAGGGTGTCGGCCCACGGGCATTTGACCGGATCGGCGTGATCGGTGGCGGCACGATGGGTGCAGGCATTGCGACTGCCGCGCTGTTGGCGGGGCTGCAGGTGACGCTGATCGAACAGTCCGACGATGCCGCGACGGCGGCGCGCACGCGGATCGCGGGCAACCTGTCAGGCGCGGTCAAGCGCGGCAAGATCAGTCAGTACGCGTATGACCGGTTGATGGATGAGGTGCTGCAGGTCGGGACGGACTACGATGCGCTTGCCACCGCCGACGTGATTATCGAGGCCGCGTTTGAGGATTTCGCGGTCAAGCGCGAGATCTTTACCCGGCTGGATCAGGTTGCCCGTTCCGGTGCCATTCTGGCCAGCAACACGTCATATCTTGATCTGGATGCCATTGCGGATGTCACTGGCCGGCCCGGGGATGTGATCGGGCTGCATTTCTTTTCGCCTGCCCATGTGATGCGTTTGCTGGAGGTTGTTGTCGGTGAGAAGACCGCACCGGATGTGGTCAAGACCGGGTTCGCGCTGGCCAAAAGGCTGGGCAAGACGGCGGTGCGCGCCGGGGTCTGTGACGGGTTTATCGGCAACCGTATCCTGTCAAGCTATCGGACGGCCGCCGATCACATGGTGCTGGACGGCGCGTCGCCGTTTCAGATTGACCGGGTGATGGAAGAGTTCGGCTTTGCTATGGGTCCGTTTGCGGTGGCCGACCTGGCCGGGCTGGATATCGGCTGGGCCAATCGCAAAAGGCTTGCGCCGACCCGGCATCCAAAGGACCGGGTGCCGACCTATCCGGATCGTCTGTGCGAACAGGGGCATTTCGGTCAGAAAACGGGCCGTGGCTATTATGTCTATGACGGGCGCAACAAGGTCGAAAATCCTGATGTGGTGGCCTTGATCGATGCGGAACGCGCGGCTCTGGGGATCACCCCAAGGGCGTTTGACGAGGCCGAGATTCTGCGCCGCTACATGGCGGCGATGGTCAATGAGGCGGCGAAGGTGGTTGGCGAAGGCATTGCCCGCCGTCCGCTGGATGTCGATGTCACGCTACTGCTGGGTTACGGGTTTCCGCGTTATCATGGCGGGCCGATGAAATGGGCGGATCTGCAGGGGCTGGACACGATCCTCGCCGATATCAATGTGTTCGCGCAGGAGGATGCCCATTTCTGGCAACCCGCCCCGCTGCTGGAACAACTGGTGGCCGATGGCCGCGAATTTGACGATCTGAACAAGGAGACCGGCGCATGAAACAAGCGGTGATCGTGGATGCAGGCCGCACCGGCCTTGCCAAATCGCATCGGGGGTCGCTGAACCGCACCCATGGCGCGACCATGACCGGCCATGTGATTGCCGGGTTGCTGGAACGGACCGGGCTGTCGCCCGATATGATCGAGGATGTGGTGATCGGCTGCGGTTATCCTGAGGGCGAGACCGGTGGCAACATTGCGCGGCAAAGCGCGCTGCGCGCCGGGCTGCCTGTGACCAGTGCTGGGCAGACGGTCAGCCGGTTCTGCGCCAGTGGTTTGCAGGCGGTGGCCACCGCAGCACAGGCGATCATGGATGGCGCTGGCCCGCAGATTGCGGGGGGTGTCGAAAGTATTTCGCTGGTCATCCCGAATGTGCGGCGTGTGCCGGAACCCGCGCTGGCGCAGACAATGCCGCAGCTTTACATGACGATGATCGAAACCGCCGATCTGGTGGCGGAGCGTTATGGTATTGTGCGCGAGGAGCAGGATGCCTTTGCACTGGTCAGTCAGGAACGGGTGGCGGCCGCGCAGGAAGCAGGACGCTTTGTCAGGGAAATCCTGCCGATGACGACCGTGATGGCGGTCAAGGACAAGGAAACCGGAGAGGTTGACGAGCGCGAGGTTACGCTGGACCGCGATGAATGCAACCGGCCGGGCACGACGCTTGACGGTTTGGCGGGGCTGGCACCGGTGCGCGATGGCGGCTTTGTCACGGCCGGCAATGCCAGCCAGTTGTCGGACGGTGCTGCGGCCCTGATCATGATAGACGCGGGCGAAGCAGAGCGGCGCGGGCTGGAACCCTTGGGCGCGTTCAAGGGGTTTGCCGTGGCGGGCTGCGGACCGGAGGAGATGGGCATCGGCCCGGTCTTTGCCGTGCCCCGACTGCTGGAACGGCACGGACTGACGGTCGATGATATCGACCTGTGGGAACTGAACGAGGCGTTCGCCAGTCAGGCGCTTTATTGTCAGCAGCAACTGGGCATCGATCCTGACAAGCTGAACGTGAATGGCGGGTCGATTTCTGTTGGCCATCCGTTTGGCATGACAGGTGCCCGTCTGACCGGGCATCTGCTGCATGAAGGGCGGCGGCGGGGTGCAAAGCTGGGCGTCGTGACCATGTGCATCGCTGGTGGCATGGGTGCCGCTGGTCTGTTCGAGATTTATTGAGAGGCCAAGACATGGACCTGACATTTGCCGACGAAGACGAAGCATTCCGCGCCGAACTGCGCGATTTTCTGGCCGAGGCCCTGCCGCAAGAACTGGCGGAAAAGGTCCGCCTGTCGCAGCCGCTGAAAAAGGCCGATTACGATGGTTGGCATGCGAAATTGAATACGCGTGGCTGGCTTGCGCCGAACTGGCCCAAACGCTTTGGCGGAGCGGAATGGGGGGCCGTGCGGCGTTATATCTTCGAAGAAGAATGCGCGATGGCCAATGCCCCGCGGATCGTGCCTTTCGGGCTGTCGATGCTTGGGCCGGTCTTGCAGAAATTCGGGTCAGAGGCGCAGCAGGCGCATTGGTTGCCGCGCGTGCTGAGCGGTGAGGATTGGTGGGCGCAAGGCTATTCCGAACCGGGGGCAGGCAGCGATCTGGCTGCACTGCGCACCCGTGCGGTGCGCGACGGTGACCATTATATCGTCAACGGGCAAAAGACGTGGACCACGCTGGGCCAATACGCCAACATGATGTTCTGCCTGGTCCGCACTGATCCGGAGGCCAAGAAGCAGGAAGGCATTTCATTCCTTCTGATCGACATGACAGCGCCGGGGGTCGAAGTGCGCCCGATCACCCTGATCGACGGGTCGGTCGAGGTGAACGAGGTCTGGCTGACGGATGTGCGTGTGCCGGTCGAAAATCTGGTGGGTGAGGAAAACAAGGGCTGGACCTATGCCAAATATCTGCTGACCCATGAGCGGACCAATATCGCGGGTGTCGGGTTTTCGCGGGCCGGTCTGGATGCGGTCAAACGGATCGCGGGCCGGGTGCGGATGCGCGGGCGCCCTCTGATCGAAAACCCGCATTTCGCGGCCCGTGTCGCACAGGTCGAAATCGACCTGATGGCGATGGCCACGACCAATCTGCGCATTGTGTCCAAGGCCGCTGCCGGGCAGGCGCCGGGGCTGGAAAGCTCGCTTTTAAAGATCAAGGGCACGCAGATCCGGCAGGAAATCACCGATCTGGCCCGCCGCGCGGTTGGGCCACATGCCATGCCTTTTGCGTCCGAAGCGATCGAAGGGACCAACATGACACTGCCTGATCCGTTTGACGCGGGCAATGTGACGGGTGCCTATTTCAACAACCGCAAACTGTCGATCTTTGGCGGCTCGAACGAGATCCAGCGCGAGATTTTCGCCAAACACATGATGCGGGACGCGACATGAATTTCGATCTGACAGATGAACAGCGCATGCTGCAGGACACGCTGCGCAAGGCGCTGGCGACAGCAAACGATCCATGGGCGGCATTGGCCGAACTGGGTGTGATCGGCGCGCTTTTCAGCGAGGGTGCTGGTGGTTTCGGCGGTACGGGTTTCGACATCGCAGTGGTTTTCGAGGAGCTGGGGCGCGCTGATGTGGCCCTGCCGATGATCGACCGCGCGTTGGTGCCCGGTCTGCTGCTGACAGCGGCGGGGCACGACATAGCCGATGTCATCGCGGGGACTGAAAAACTGGCCTGGGCGCATGGCGAATTGGGCGCGCGTTACGATCTTGATTGGGTTGAAACACGCGCGGATGGCGATGCGATCAGCGGGCAGAAAACCGTTGTGGTGGGGGCAGAGGACGCCGACAGCATCATCGTCACAGCGCGTCATGCGGGCGCTGCAAATGACCACACCGGTATCGGCCTGTGGCGCGTCGCGGGCGATGCTGCCGGTCTGACGCTGCATGGCTACGACATTGCCCAAGGGGGCCGCGCGGCAGAGCTGACACTGGAGAATACGCCGGGCGAACCGCTGCTGCCTGAGGCCTTTGATGCATTGTCGCAGGCCGTGGCCGCAGCCACGCTGGCGCAGATGGCCGAAACGCTGGGCGCCATGGAAACGGTGGCGGCCATGACGCAGGATTACCTGAAGACCCGCAAGCAGTTCGGGCGGCCCATCGGCAGCTTTCAGGTTCTGGCCCACAGGCTGGCTGATATGATGCTTGAAGTCGAACAGGCCCGCTCTGCCGTGATCCTGGCCGCGGGGCATCTGCATGATGCGCCTGCCCAGCGGGATCTGCATGTTTCGGCCGCCAAGAACCTGATCGGGCGTGCCGGGCGGATGATTGCGGAAGAGGCGATCCAGATGCATGGCGGTATCGGCATGACCGAGGAATATGCGCTGGGCCGGTTTGCCAAACGGATCATCATGGCCGATCACCGTTTTGGCGATACCGATCATCATCTGGAGCGGTTCATTGCCCTGCGCGCCTGATCCGCTGATCATCACCGGCGAAACCGGCACGCAACGGCTGATCGGTTATGTGCTGGATGTGTCCGGCACGGACAGCTGCGCCCGGTGTCGGCTGGATGTGCGTGACGATCATCTGAACCGCCACAACGTTCTGCATGGCGGCATCATCAGTTGCCTGCTGGACAGTGCTGCCGGTGCAACGGCATCGATGCAGGTGGACCCGGGCGGTCGCCAGCCGTTTCTGAGCATTTCGCTGAACGTCAATTTCATCGCCCCGGCGCGCCCCGGCCCGGTCGAGGCGATTGGCCAGATCACAGGCGGTGGGCGCAAACTAAAATTAGCCAGCGCAGAACTGCGCGATAAGGATGGGCGCTTGATTGCCACCTCGACCGGGACCTACAAACAGGTGTCAGCGCCATGAGCATCAGACTGGAACAAAAGGATGCCGCCCTGATCATCCATAATCAGGAGGCACGGCGCGGGGCGATCCAGCCAGAGCTTTACGAGGCGATCAAGGCGGCCATGCAGAACGCAGAGGCCCCGGCTATTCGCACTGTAATTCTGACCGGCGGGCCGTTTTTCTGTGCCGGTGGCGACCTGACCCAGCTGCGGCAGCGCGCCAGTCTGCCAGAGGATGAGCGGCGCGCGCGGATCGAACAGTTGCATGATGTGATCCGGGCCATGCATGCCTGTCCTGTCCCCCTGATCGCGGCCATCGAAGGTGGTGCCGCCGGTGCTGGCCTGTCGTTCGCACTTGCCTGCGACCTGATCGTCGCCGCCGAAAACGCCACCTTTACAGCCGCTTATGTCAAGGTTGGCCTGACCCCCGATGGCGGGCTGACATCCGCGCTCTCTCGATTGCTGCCGCGCCAATTGGCGATGGAGGCCTGTCTGTTTGGCACACCGATCAGCGCGGAAACGCTGAACAATCTGGGCGGCATCACCCGGCTTTGCCGCAAAGGGCAGGCGCTGGCAGAGGCCGAAACCCTTGCCCGGCGGATTGCAGAAGGCCCAAGGCAGGCGCAGTCGCAGATCTGCGCCTTGCTGCGGAGTGCTGCCGATCAGCCGCTGGATGTGCAGATGGCGCGCGAGGTTGAAAGCATGGCGCAGGCCGTCGCATCGCCAGAGGCGGCCGAGGGCATGGCCGCGTTTTGCGAAAAACGCCCCCCGGTGTTCCGGTCATGACCCTGTTCCGGACGGCGCTGACTGACCGGCTGGGTATCAGACTGCCGATGCTGGCGGGCGGGCTGATGTGGCTGGGCGATGCCGATTATGTGGCCGCCGCCGCCAATGCCGGCATCCTTGGATTTATCACTGCGGCCAGTTTTCCTGACGATGCTGATCTGACAGCTGAAATCGCCCGTGCCCGCAGGCTGTGTGGTGACAGACCGTTTGGCGTCAATGTGTCGATGCTGCCGAAACTGGTGCCCGGCGAACGGACTGAATATCTGTTCCGGCTGATCGCGGATGAGGGGATTACGGTGGTCGAAACCTCTGGCCGCAATCCTGAACCCTATATGCCGCTGCTGAAGGATCTTGGTCTGACCGTCATCCACAAGGTGCCCGCGGTGCGTTTTGCCAAAAAGGCGCAGGCGGTCGGTGTCGATATGGTCAGTATCGTGGGCGCGGAATGTGGCGGGCATCCGGGGATGGATATGATCGGGTCGTTCGTGAACGCGGCGATGGCGGGGCGGGACCTGACGATCCCGTTTCTGATTGGCGGTGGCGTCGGGCATGGATCGCAACTGGTGGCGGCACTGGCCATGGGTGCGTCGGGTGTGGTGCTGGGCACGCGGTTGCTGGTGGCGGAGGAGCTGAACGCGCATCCCGCCTACAAGGCGGCGATTGCCGGAGCGAGCGAACGTGACACCGCCCTGACCATGCAATCGGTGCGCAATACGGTCCGGTCGCTTGCCAATGACACCACGCAGGCCGTTGCCCGGATGGAGGCGGAAAACCCCGATATTACCATCGCCGATCTGATGCCCCTGGTGTCGGGCAAGATCGGGCGCAGGGCGTATCAGACCGGTGATGTGTCCAAGGGGCTATTGTCTGCGGGGCACGCGCTGGGTCTGACCAACGCGGTTGCACCGATGGCCGAGATCATCGCGCAGATCGAGGTGGAGGCGCAGGCGGCATTGGCCCGGCTTGATGCGGTGCGGGTGCCCGCATGACGATGCTGATACATGGCGTTCTGGACCAGCAGATTGCTGCGCAGCCCGATGCGCCCGCGCTGACCGATACGCTTGGCCATGTCTGGTGCTATGCCGATCTGGGGGTGGCGAGCAAAGATATCGCTGCGCGGCTGGCCCGGTTGGGCGTGCGTGCCAATGATCGCGTGATGATCGTGATGGAAAACTGCGCCCCGGCGCTGGCTGCGATTTTCGCGGTGTCGCGCGTTGGTGCCGCTTTCATCCCGGTCAACGCCCGCCAAAGCGGGGTGGAGATCGACCGGGTCATTGCCCATGCCGATCCGGCGGCGATCCTGTTTACCACCGATATTTCGGCAGAGGCGACGGCTCATGCCGACCGGCTGGCCGCTGTCCCGTTGACATCCGGTCTGCAGGTGCTGGCCCGGGCGTCGGCCCCTGATGGGGTGTTGGCGGATGTGGCCACGGTTCTATACACCACCGGCACCACGGGGCAGCCGAAGGGCGTGATGCTGACCCATGCAAATCTGATTTTCGGGGGTGAGGCGACGCGCACGACCCGGCAGTTGCGGGACAGTGACGTGCTTTATGGTGTGCTGCCGATCAGCCATGTTTTCGGGCTGGTGTCGGTGCTGATGGGGGCGATGGTGTCGGGTGCGTCGATCCGGCTTGAACCGCGCTTTGCCCCTGCGACGCTGTATCAGGCGCTGACATCGGGCCTGACCATCCTTTTTGCGGTCCCGCAGATGCACGCGCTTCTCATGCAATACACCAAGGAACAGGGGCATGACCGGCTGCCCTCTGACACGCTGCGCTATGTTTCGTCAGGGGCCGCGCCACTTGACCCGGATTGGAAACGGCGGGCCGAGGCGTTCTACGGCATCCCGCTACAAAACGGCTACGGCATGACCGAAACCAGCGCGGGCGTTTGCGTCACGCGGCATGCGGACAGCAATGACGACATCTCGGTCGGTCCGCCCTCGCCCGGGGTGAAGGTCAAACTGGATCTGGGGGCGCAGGGTGCGGAAGACGACGTTGGCGAAATCCTGGTGGCTGGCGGCGGCGTGATGCAGGGCTATTTCCGCAATCCCGATGACACAGCGCAGGTCTTCACCAATGACGGCTGGCTACGCACCGGGGATCTGGGGATGATCGATGATGTGGGCCATCTTCATATCAAGGGCCGGTCGAAGGAACTGATCATCCACGGTGGTTTCAACGTCTACCCGCCAGAGGTCGAGGCGGCCTTGAACGATCACCCACAAGTCATTCAATGCGCGGTGATTGGTCATGCCGAAGACGGCGATGAAAAAGTCTATGCCTTTGTCGAAGCCGCGCAGAATGACTGGCCGGACGAAGACGCGCTCCGCCAATTCGCCGCCGCCCGCCTGACAGGCTACAAACGCCCGTCAAAGATCATCCTCACAGAACGGCTCCCCGCCGCCGCGACCGGCAAGATACTCAAACACAAGCTGTCAAACTTGCTAAACGATTGACCGCATAGGCATTTCGGCAATACTGGAGAATTTGAAACGGTGCAGCTGATCGGACAAACCTGGAACCCGCTCAGACCTCAGATCTTCTCATAGTACTTGATGACTGAGAGCGTTATCTTGAGAGCGATCCGAATGTTCCTCGCAAGCTGCGCGTCCTTGAATCTGTTGCCTAAAGGAGGGACGAAACAACAACTGTAGTCAAGGTCTCGTCGACATTCAGGACCGTGGCTATGACGACGGTTCGTAAACATTTCAACGCCCTAGGAACAGCAACCCAACCGGCTCCCATGAATACCAGTCGCAGCGTTTCGCGCCGCTACAAGACCTCTCGTGATTGCTCGCGCTGACTTTGCGTCTCGCGGTTGAGGATCACCAAACGCTGATCGAATTCGCCGGCGGTATGGCGTTGAGCACTTACATTCACGCGAAAGCTCTCGTTGACGCCCTATCTCGCCGCAGAACGCGCTCGACAGCGTCGAACGCTGATAAAGAAGCACTGGGACAGATCCTGGGGCTGTTGGGGCAGTCGCGGATCGCGAACAATCTTAAACAGCTTGCCTATCATTCAAATATTGGAATGCTTGAGATGGATGAGGAGGCATCCCGTCAGATTGCAGAGGCCTATAAACACGTTTTGCTTTTGCGCTCAATAATAATGAAAGCGCTGGATCAGACGGCACGATCCTGAAACTAAAAGTAGCTTAGATTCTACTGATGACCCCCATTAGAAATGGGGGGATTACTGTGGAAATACCGCAGAAGCCTGAATGCCTACACCCAAAGAGGTGCGGTTCATGACCGACAAAACCGTGATCAAGCGATTGCTGCCCTTGTCGATGATAAAATGACTGACTGGAAGCAGCGCGACTCGACGCAATCACGTCTGGCGTTGGCCCATCTACGTAAGGACGTGCATGCCGTAAATCAGGGTATCAAAACCGCTCACATTCCAGTCTCACCGGCATGACACCAACCGAATATGTTAACCGGTCAATGAAGGACCAATACCTGGACAGAGCTAACCTAAATTAGCGGACTCTCTAGGGAGCAGGTCACAAGGCAAAGCCGAAAAGACCAAACACAGCCATCCTTTGAAAACAAGAAAGCACAGATGCCTTCGAGAAAGCGATAATTGCTGTATGATCGAACCGCGCCGGGTCTGCCGGCTGTTCATGTATCTTAGCTATACGGTCACGTCTGATCTTTCCAGAGCGGAGTAGAAGTTCACCTCTGCTTCGGCAGGTGGTCGAAATCGGGCGATTACGATCCAAATTCTGTACGAAACGCCTTATTGTTCCCTGAAGGCCTTATTAACGTGATCCATCATGGGCTGTGTCAGATAGCTGAGCACACTGCGTTCGCCGGTTTGCAGGAAGGCGTTTATGGGCATACCTGGTACCAGAGCCACATCACCGATCCGACCCAGTTCCGCGTCGGCCACGACCACCTGCACCCTGAAGAACGGGATGCCCGTTGCAGGATCTTCGACGCTGGTGGCTGAGATACCACTGACGGTGCCGGCCAGTTCGGGTGTGGTCCGCTGGTTTAGGGCTGTCATTGTCAGCTTCACATCCTGACCAACGAACACTTCGTCAATTGATGCGGGATCAACCCTGGTTTCAAATTCCAGCCCCTGATTGCGCGGCACGATCTGCATGATCGTCGCCCCGGGGGGGACGACCCCACCAATTGTGACAATCTGCAGTTCATGGACCACGCCATCGACAGGAGCCCTGATTTCGACGCGGTCGAGTTGCTTTTGCGTTGACAGGATTTGCTGCGTGAGCTCTTCGACACTGCTGCGTACTTCGGTCAATTCGGTCACAACCTGTTCGCGGGACTGATTTTCGGCCAGAAGTATTTCGAGCTCGGTATCCCGGATTGAGTTCGATATCCGCGCCAATTCGGACTGATGTTCCGATATCTGCCCCAACAGATCCGCCCGAGAGCGCTGCAGATTGAGCACCCGGCTTTCCACAGCCAGCCCCTTTTCATTCAACGTCTGCACCGCTGCCAATTCTTGCTCAAGAAACGTCAGCTGATCACGCTTTGATGCTATCAACCCGTCCACACCGATGATCTGATTGCGGAACTGGTTGATCTTTTCGCTCAGCTGCGCCCTCCGCCCGGTTTGCACAGCAATGCGCGTTTCAAACACCCGCTGCTGTCCGATTTGCAGAACGTCTAGGTCGACCCCGTCTAGAAATGCGGTATCCATATCAAAGGCAATGGTGTCGCTGCCGACCTGCTCGGCCCGGAGGCGCGACTGACGTGTCATCGCCTCGGCCAGCCGGTTGCGATAGATGTCTAGATTCGCGGAAAGGAGCGTGGAATCCAGCCGCATCATGACTTCATTTGCGGCGACAACATCACCATCGGATACAAGAATCTCTTCGACGATGCCGCCATCGAGATGTTGCACGGATTTTGGTTTTCCGACCACCACAATAGACCCTTGTGCGATGACCGCACCGTTGATCATTGTGACTTTCGCCCAATATGCGGCACCGGCTAGCAGAATGATACTTGCGAAGGCTCCCAGCATGGCAGGCCAGCGCAAACCGAGCTTTGGTGCCGGGCTAGTATCAGCCAACATGCCTTATGCCCCTCTGGTTCGTTGTGGTGGCTCTCGGTCGTGTTGCTTTGCGCAAGACCTCTTCCTTATCGCCGAATTCCACCACGGCCCCTTCGCGCAGCACCAGCACCTTGTTTACCGCCTCAATCGCACTTGGCCTGTGGGCCATGACAATGACCGTACTACCCGCTGTGCGCAAATGCATGATGGCGCGGCCCAACGCCTCGTCACCTGTCGCATCAAGGTTCGAATTGGGTTCGTCCAGCACCACGACCTTGGGCATCCCATAGATGGCCCGTGCGATCCCGACCCGCTGCACCTGTCCACCCGAGAGTGGCGGGGTACCGTAGCCGATTTGTGTCGCATATCCCTCTGGCAGCCCAAGGATCATGTCATGCACGCCAGCGATCTTGGCAGCCTCGATGACCGCCTCATCCGACGCTTCCGGATCGAAACGCGCAATATTGTCCTTGATAGAACCAGACAACAGTTCCAATGATTGCGGCAAATAGCCGATATGTTTGCCCAGTGCGCCGGGATCCCATTGATCGTAGGTGGCCCCATCCAGACGGACTTCACCTCGATCCGGCATCCAGCCTCCGACCAGGATGCGCGCCAGCGTTGATTTTCCTGATGCACTCGTCCCGATCACACCGAGCCCATCACCGGGTTCAAGATTGAAGGTAATGTTCTGCAGGATCGGAGGGCGTTCTGATGTCGCTCCATCCAGCATGTTGAACTTGGTCACACCCCGCAGATCCAGCTTGCCCGTCGGGTCCGGTAGCTGGACATATTGCTTGGGTGTTGCCAAGATATCCAGTGTTTCTTTCAGACGCCTATGCGCTTCGCGCGCCCGAACCACATTGCGCCATTGTCCGATGACCTGATCAACAGGTGCGAGCGCGCGGCCCGCAATGATCGACGTGGCCACAATCATACCGGGCGATATTTCCTGTTTCAGCGCAAGATATCCGCCAAGCGCAAGCAGCCCGGACTGCAGCAACAGCCTGAATGCTTTGGATGATGCTGCAAATCCTTCGGCACGTTCGCCACCGACCTGACCGGTGGCCAGTCCGTCAGCATGCATTCTTTCCCAGCGGTCCTGAAGCGGTCGCATCATGCCCAAGGGCACGATCGCGTCCGCGTTTCGTCTGCTTTGTTCGACAAAGAAGCTCTCGGTTCCGTCCATCGCCATCGCCTTGGCAAACGACTTGCGCGTCAGGAATTGGTTCAGAAGGGCCAACACGATCACGATACCGGCACCGGCGGTAGCAAGCCACCCAAGCCAAGGGTGCACGATAAATACGATTCCCAGATAGAACGGAATCCACGGCAGGTCAAAGAAACCCAGCATCGCGGGGCTGGCAATGAAGCCGCGCACGGTGGACAGGTCCGACATCGGCCGTGCCAGCTTAGATTTCGGATCGGCGCCGGACCTCACCCAGATGTCGTAGGCATGCCGCCCAACAGCCTTGTCCAGCCTGTATCCCGCACGCGACAGCAGCCTGGTGCGCAGAAAATCGTAGAGCCCAAGAAAGGCGTAGGCGACAACTACGATCACAAACAGCCCCTGGAGTGTCGCAAATGATCCGCTGGACATCACCCGATCATAGAGCTGCAGCATGAACAGCGGCCCTGTCAGCATCAGGATGTTCACGCCCGCGCTGAACAGACCCACGATGATGAAGGTCCGCCGCAGCCGCCACACTGCCTGGCGGAAAGGATTCTTAGCTTTATGTGTCATAGGATGGGTAGATAGGGGGTACGGATCTTACGCGAGCCGGACGCCACGGCAATTTCTAATAAAATGAGAACTGGTCCTTATCCAAAGCGGCCAGCTGTGTCCCGGCCAGGAACAATTCATCCCCGTTGCCAAAGTCAAACAGCACACCGCCATTTTGATCAGAGCCAATAGCAACGAGGTCGTCAAAGCTGTCGATATCGCTGACATTGAGCTTGATTTCGTCACCAGCGATGAACGACCGGCGACCGGCGCGTGCGACATCAAAGTCATAGATGCGGTCCGATCCGTCCCCTTCGGCGAAGTAGAAGTTGTCGCGCCCACCCCCGCCAAACAAGACGTCATCGCCCGTGCCGCCACGCAGGTTGTCGCTTCCGTTCCCACCGCGCAGCAGGTCATTCCCCGCACCACCCTCAAAAGTATCGCTGCCCGCATCGCCAATCATGCGGTCATTGCCGGATGTTCCTACGGCGCTATCGGTCAGTTGCCCGATAGAGGCGGGGTCAAACAGTGCTGCCCCACCCTGCTGTTCCAGCGCATCCAGGATCGGGTTCGACACCGTTACACTGACGGTTGCTGTCGATGTGTTGGTTCCGTCGCCAATTGTGTAGGTGAACTGATCGGTGCCCCTGAAATCCAGCTCAGGGATGTAGCTGACGTAATCATCCGTCATCTGCACGCGGCCGTTGGCCCCGTTGGTCACCGCAACCAATGCCACCGTGTCGGGATCGACATTGGAGTCATTGGCCAACAATGTCGTCAGGTCGATATCCAGCACGTTGGGGGCGGCCACAGTAAATCCGCCGTCATTGCGCGCTTCAAGCTCTTGCGTGCCCTGTCCGATGGTCAGGGTGAACACATCCGATGCCTCGGCCAGCCCGTCTGATGCCCGCAGGATGATGTCGTAGCTGCCAGCGGCGTCAAATGGTGCCTGGCCGCTATAGGTGGTCCCATTGAAGGTTAGCCAGTCCGGAAGGGCCGACCCATCCGCAAGTGTGGAAGCAAAGGCAAGCTGATCCCCGTCCACATCTTCGAAATGGTCAGTTGGCACGTTGATCGTGAAGGGGCGACCGGTCAACAAAACATCGCCCGCAGAATCTGTGGTCAGATCATCGAGCGGGGTCAGCAGTGCGGGCGCATCGTTGACGTCCGATATGGTGAGGTCGAAAACGTCCGAAACGCTGGCCTGCCCATCTGATGCCGTAACCTGCAAGGCGATCTTGCCGTCAAAATCCGCAGGCGGTGTGCCGGTCAAGGTCAGCGTATCGGGATCGAATGACAGCCAGTTCGGCAACGCCGATCCATCTTGCAATGCAACAGCATAACTGATCGCATCCCCATCCACATCGCGGATCAGATTAGACTGCAGCGTGAGGCTGAAGCTCTGATCCTCGGTCGCGAAGCGATCCGAGAACGGGGCGATGATACGCGGCGTATCATTGATCGCATCCACCACCAGATCGAAAGCGCGTGGTCCACTATCGGTCGCCAGCTCAAGCGCAATCACCCCGTTGAAGTCACGCGGCGGCGTACCTTGCATTGTACGGCTTGCGGCATCAAAGCTGAGCCAGCCGGGCAGCGCGGCACCGCCCGGGCGGGTCACTGACATGGTCGGACTGTCACCCCAATCGAGTGGCAGAACCATGCTGAGTTCGGTGTCTTCATTCACCCGCACCACGTCGGCGGACGACGGTGCGGCCATTGCCATGGCAGTTTGCGACGCCACAACCGTCTGGTCGGCACCTTGCGCATCAAAACGCACAGAGCCTACCGCAGTCGCGCCACTACCATCGACAATTTGATAGGCGAGGGTCGTGGATCCAGTCGCTCCGGCGCCCATGTCGATCTCAAAAAGACCTTGACCCAGATCAGTGACGTAGAGTGAGGCTTCAAAGCCCACAAAACTAACCTGCGTGCCGTCAGGATCATAATCATTCGCCAACAAGTCAGCGACGTTGACGGTTATCTTGCCTTCATCGTCCAAAACATAGCCACTGTCATCAAGCGCCACCGGCAGGTCAGCCACAGGGTTCACTGTGATCGCTGCAAAGCCCACGGTTTCAGCCCCGTTGGCATCCTGGACCACATAGTTGAAACCGGCATTCCCCACGTAGTCCGCGCGGGCCTTGAACACTGCGGTTTCACCGATCATCTCGATCGTGCCGTTCACCCCATCAAAAACGCGGGTAATGGTCAGTGCATCGCCTTCAACGTCGCGGTCATTGATCAGCAATGCACTTAGATCAATGACAAAGTCCTGATCTTCGGTTGCCTGCAAGTCCGCCTCGTCAAATACAATTGGCGCATCGTTTTCAGCCGTGAATACGACAGTGAATGCGCCTGTGCTCTCATCCCGGCCATCAGAAACGGTGTAAGTATATGTCACCTCTCCGTGGAAGTCCGGCTCGCTCAGCAGTTGGATGTTTCCGTCTGGCAGCATCGCAAATTGACCACCCGCGCTGACACTGTCGATCGAGACAAAGCTGACCACGTCGTCGGCCTGCTGGTCGGTGTCATTGGCGGTCAGATCAGCCGGCGTGATGACGAATGGAACATCTTCCGAAACGGTGAAGTGATCGGGCACAGCTGTCGGTGCAACGTTGGTCGATGCAACGTCAATCTGGACCGTGCCTGTGCTTGTCCCGTGTAGCCCGTCTGTGACCGTGTATTCAAAGCTGGCTATGCCCGCCCAGTCATAGTCCGGGCTGAATACAATGGCACCGTCCACAATGGCCACGGTTCCGTTCTGACCATTCAAGACCGAGGTCAGGGTGAGTGGATTGTTATCGACGTCGGTGTCATTTGCCAGCAGCTGATCGAAGGTCAGGGTCAGAGGCGTGAACTCGGTCCCGGTGAACATATCGGTCACCGCCTCGGGCGGATCGTTGATCGCGTCGAGCATGATCGTAATCTTTGCTTCGCCGTTGCCCTGAGCGTCGTCCGTGATTGTGTAATTAAATTCGACAGGATCCGAGGATGCGGCCAGCGGCGTGTAAGTCAAAGTAACCCCATCATTGCCGTCAAACAGTTGAGACACGCTTGCCGTTTCTGTCAGAGTGCCGTCGGTGACGCTGACAATGATATCCAGGGCTTGCAGCACATCCATTGGCACCGTTGCAGTCATCGCACCGGTGGCCGCGTCGATGGCCAGCCACGTCGGCAGTGCGTCACCGTTGGCCAAGGCCGCACCATAGGTGCCGCCTGCAATAACAGGTAGGGATGCTGGCACAGGGATCGTGAGGGAGTTAAGGTTGATATCCAGAGTGCCGATTTCCGGCGTATCAACAGATAGCACGCGAATTGTGTCACCATCATCATCCACGTCGTTGATCAACAGATCGGCGAGGGTGAAAGTCTGGGGCTCGTCCTCTATGCCTGCGAACGTGTCGTCTTCTGCATCCGGGGTCTCGGGCTGCGCCAGAACGTTGACCACAATGATGGCAGGCTCTTCCGACACCCCATCTTTATCATCGGTCGCGGTGTAGCTGATCGCAAAGGAGCCGTTGAAGTCTTCCTCCGCATTCAAGACGATGCGTTGCGCATCTTCGATTGTCAGATCAATGCTGTTTGTGCTGCCGACACTGAACTGGTCGTCAACCACAACGTCCGTCAAAATCGAGAAGGCGGGCACTTCTGCGTTCGCCGCCACGTCAAGGCGGACAGGAACAGCACCGACATACACCTCCGGTGGGGTGCCGGTGAAGGCGAGCGTATCGGGATCAAAGCTCATCCAATCGGGCAGACCAGCACTGTTTTCCTTGGCTGCCGTTACGCCGCCAACCGGCACGGCAAACAGGCCTTGTGCGCCAAAGAACGCTGGCGTCTGCAGCATCGCATTGATCGCCGGGTCAAGGTCCGCGTTTGGATCAATAAGGAATTCCAGCGCAAATGTCCCATCAGAGCTTTGATAGATACCAGCGACATCTGCCTGATCCGGCGTGAATTCGATGGCGATACGCGTTGGTTCGGCATACTGATCCGGTGTCACATCCGTGCGCGACAGGGTCATCGTTGCCGGGTCAAAAGACAACCATTCCGGCAACGCGCGGTAATTGGACTGGCGGGCAGCAAAGCTGCCGTTTGAAACGTCAAACACGGCCATGTCCGTATCCGCGCGCACTGTAGCGGCGACCGGGTCAACAATGACATCTGCCGTGAATGTCTGCGCGGGATTGCCCGAATGAGTCAACGTCACGGAAATTGCTACCGGATTGGTGTCGCCCGCGGGTGGTGTACCGGACAGGGCAAATGTCGCCGCATCAAAGCTCAGCCAATCGGGCAAAGCACTGCCATCGGCCAATGTCGCCTCCGCAGTGACGCTCGCATCCAGCTTGTCGGCTGACAACTCGAAGCTGGTTTCGATCTCGGATCGATTGCCGAACTCCTGGTTCAAGACACCCAGCACGATTGCTCCTTCAAAGAACAGCACATCGCCTTCAAGATCATAGTCATTGCCAAAGACGGTGCCCGGCAACAGGGTGATGGGTTCATCTTCCAGCCCGGTGACGACGTCATCAAACAGAACCGGCGCATCGTTTTCCGGCAGGACCCTGACTCTGACAAATGCCTCGTCAAAGCCACCATTGCCATCGCTGATCTGATACGTGAACCCGGTCTGCCCGTTGAAGTCGCGCCCTGGTGTAAAGGCGATCATGCCGTTGTCATCAAAGCGTACGGTTCCGTTTTCAGGGAACAGTTGCAGGTCCGAAACGATCAATAGATCGCCGTTTGGATCGGCATCATTCGCCAAAAGACTTTGCGGATCAATGGTAATCACCTGATCCTCAATGGAATCAAAGCCTTGGTCGCCATTGGCGATGGGCGCATCATTCAGAGGTACTGTTCGTACGATGACTTTGATCGTCGAGGTCGCCCCGAATTCGTCGATCAAGTCATAGCTGAAACCGCCCTTGCCGAGAACATCGGGGGTAAAGGTCATGTCCCCTGTTGTCGGGTCAATCTCCAGCACGCCGCCAACGGCAGAATGTGCGCTGACAAATGAGAACGCATTCCCCTCAAGGTCAAAGTCGTTGGCCATCAGGTCGGATTGGCTGAATGTGACATTCTGGCTCAGCCTGACCGTCGCATTGTCCATCCCACTACGCGGACCGTCATTCACGGCGTTGAAGAACAATTCAACCTCGCCTGTCGATGTACCGCCGTTGCCATCGGTCACGGTGTAGGTAAACCCGGCAAAGCCTACATGATCAGGGCGCGGCAGGAAAATGATATCATCACCATCAGACTCCACCCGGCCGTTTGTCATCCTGTAGAGCGGGCCCGCGTAAAGCGCATTGCCCTCCGCGTCTTTCAACGGGCCAAGATCAATGATCCGCAAGCTGTCGCCGTCTACATCGACATCGTTGCCCAGCAGCTGCGCCCATGAAATACGCAGACCCTGATCCTCGGTCCCTTGGATCACGCCATCATTTGCCGCCACCGGCGCATCATTGCGCGGATCGACATATACACGGACGGTCGCCGTGGACTCGCGACCAAACTGATCGCGTGCGGTATAATCAAAATAAGCATCTTCGCCATCAAACGAGCTGTTGAAGTCCTGCGCACCCGTGAAGCTGATTGTGCCGTCGTCATTTAGCGTCGCGGCACCATTCACTGCGTTCTGAACTGAAACGATGGTGAGGCCGGCAGCACCACCTTCAGCATCGTTTTCCAACAGGTCAGACGCATTGATAATCGCCTCCTCGTCTTCTACACCGAACAGGTAAATGTCGTTCTGGGCGTTGAACTGATCGTCGCGCAAAGCGCCATCTATAAAGGCACGATCCCAAGTAATTCCGGTTTCAAAGACAATTTCCTCGATGCCGGTTTCGGTACCGACGAAATGGTCTGTGACACGCACGGTATCAATCAGGAGCCCATCATCCTGCTCAAGGGATACAACCAGATCATCGCCAACGCGCTGCAGCGAGACATCTTTGGTCGCCACGCCTGCCAGCATTTTGATCCGGTCAATATCCGTACCGAGGCCATTTTCGGTGATCGTGTCATTGGTGCTGTCAAAACCAAAAAGATACGTGTCCGACCCGGCGCCACCCGCCAACAGATCGTTTCCAAACCCACCGTCAAAAACCTCATCAGCGGCAGAACCGACGAAGCTGTCCGCGCCGTTGGAGCCCACCAGTTTTTCGATGTTGGAGAGGGTATCGCCATTCGCCTCACCTGCCGTGCCCCGACCCGTGGCCAAATTCACCGCAACGGCCGCATCCGCCGCGCTGTAGTCGGCAGTATCAAAGCCCGCGCCACCGTCAATCATGTCGGCGCCGCCGCCACCACGAATGATATTGTCAGCCCCATCGCCGATGATGGTGTCATCGCCGCCACTGGCCTGCACAATTTCAATGTTTGTGAACGTATCACCGGCAGCATCGCCGCCGCTTGCCGAACCGTCCGCCATGTTGATGGTCACCGGATCTGCAGAGCCGGAGTAATCCGCGATATCGATTCCGGCGCCGCCATCCAGCACGTCGGCACCCGTTCCACCGACAAGCGTGTCATTGCCACCGCCCGCAACAATCACATCGTCGCCAGCCCGTCCGCGCAACAGGTTGTCGCCATCGTCACCGGTCAATTGGTCGTTATGCTCGGATCCACCTACATTTTCGAAGCCAGAGATCATGTCGCCCGTGGCGTCACCACCCGTGGCCGTGTTGGCAGCCAGCGAAACATTCACCCCATCCGCTGAAAGGAAGTAGTCTACCGTATCGTTGCCAGCGCCACCTTCAAGAATGTCCGCGCCCGCACCGCCCGTCAGAAAGTCATCGCCCGCCCCACCGACCAAGATGTCGTCACCAGCCCGACCATCAAGCTGGTCGTTGCCCGCACGCCCATCCAAAAGATTGTTCGCCGCATCGCCAGACAGATCATCCGCATGGCGGGTTCCTAGAATGGCTTCGATATTGGTATACACGTCACCTTGGGCGAACCCGCCCTGCCCAATCCGAGCATCGAGGTTGACGGTCACACCAACATTAGAACCTTTGAAATCAACGGTGTCGAAACCGGCACCGCCGTCGATATTATCGAAGCCATCACCACCACGGATCAGGTCATCGCCCTCACCGGCATCTATGTCATCAATACCTGCGCCGCCGTCGATCAGGTCGTCGCCGGCACCTGCGACAATCACGTCATCGCCCGTACCTGCATAGATCGTGTCTGCACCCGCCCCGGCAACAATGTCGTCGTTGCCGGCACCTGCGGTGAACGTCTCGGCCTGGGCGTTGCCCAGAAGCACGTCGCGCAGCTGTGACCCCATCTGTGTGAGGTCATAGGAATTGGCCACCGATGTGGTGATGTAACCTTCGTCGGTCAGGCCTTGCGGATCAGCGATCAAATAGGTCAGATCAACCTGGCCGGAGAAACCGGGATCAAAGCGCACAATAACAAATTCATCATCATAGACTTCGATCGTGCCAGCGGAGGTCTGGGTGATGCCACCGAAGTCGATACCATTCGCTTCGACATCAGCATCATTTACCGTCAGGTCGGCGATGCGCAGAACCAATGGAACATCAAGGAAGGTCGCCACAACGACGTCATTGCCAGCAATCGGATCGTCATTGACGCCCAGTATTTCAATATCGACAAAGCCTTCGGTCGTACCGTCTTTGCCATCGGTGACGGTGTAGTAAAAACCAAAGGATTCATCGGCATTCAGATCCGGTGTAAATACCAAATCCCCGTCGTTGTTCGTCGTGACCGTGCCATTCAGTGGTTGCTCGTACCAGTAAGGTTCACGGAAGCTGACAAAGCTGACAGCGTCGCCATCAGCATCTGTATCATTGGCCAGCAGATCGGCGATACGGATCACCTGACTGATATCTTCCGTGACGACGATTGTATCAGTCACGGCCACAGGAGGAATATCTGTGACATCATCAAAATAGATGCTGACAGTTGTGCCCCCAACCAGGCCGACCACGTCAGAGATCGTGTAGTTGAAGCTGGTGACCCCTACAAAATCCGGATCCGGGGTGAAGATGATCGTGTCATGGTCCGTGATCACCAGATCGCCGTTCAATGCCCCTGAAACCGTCTCGATCTTTATGGCGTCGCCTTCGGGATCCCCATCATTTGCCAACAGGTCTGCAATGGCGATTTCGATCGGCGTGTTCTCCGTGCCACGCAGGAAGTCTTTGCCAGTCATCCCATAGCTGTCATGAGCCGCAATCGGGGCATCATTCGTGCCAGTCACATCGACCGTGACCGTGGTGCTTGCCTGACCACCCTGACCGTCATCAACTGTATAGGTGAAACGGCCTTCGCCAGCGAAGTTGCGCGCCGGTGTGAACAGAACCGTCTGATCTTCGTTCAATTCGACGCGGCCACCAACGGCAGCGCCAACTGACAGGATCGTCAACGTGTCGCCGTCTGGTTCCAGATCGTTGGCCAGCAGCTCAGCCGCAGATACGAGCAGGAAGTTGTCTTCCATCACGCTGAGCGTATCCGGTTGCGGTTCCGGTGTGCCGGTCACGGGGTTGATCGTTACATCTACCCGCGCAATGTCGGTTGCACCAGTTGCATCCGTCACTTCGTATTCAAAATAACTGTCGCCAAAGAAGGTCAGATTTGGATCGACCAGCACATATCCGTCGTCCGTCAACGAAACCTGCAAATCAGGTGATGACAGGACTGACGTGATGTCCAATCGGTCGCCATCAATGTCGGTGTCGTTACGCAACAAGTCCGACATAGAAATGGTGAACGCGGTATCTTCGTACCCTTCATAGCCGGCATCATTTGCCGCTACAGGTCCATCGTTCTCGGGCAGGACATTGATGTAAACAATCGCCTCAGCCCGGCCACCTTCCGGCGTATTCGCAACATAGGTGAACTGGGCCAACCCGTTGAAGTCAGCGTTGGGGCTGAAGGCAATCTGACCATTACTTAGCAGGTGGGCCGAACCGTTCTGTGCATCAATGACATCCGCGAGCACCATGCGGTCGCCATCCAGGTCATTGGACAACAACCGGGAGGAATCGATGGTCAGATAGCCGTCTTCTGCGACCGCAAAGCCCTCATCATCTCTGGCTGATGCCAATGGTGTTATCCGGATATCCGCGACACCTTTGGAGATCCCATTATTGCCGTCCGAAACCGTATAGATCAGCTTTGCGGGGCCATAGTAGTCACCATTGGGCATGAACCGAATATGGCCATTTCCGTCAATTTCGGCAGTGCCATACGCGCCACCATCGACAGCTATGATCATGAGATCATCCCCATCCGCATCGTAGTCATTATGCAGAAAAGCCTGCTGGTCCAAGATCAGAACTGCATCCTGCTTGACCGAAAAAATACCATCTTCTCGGGTTACCGGCGCGTTATTGTCCAGCGCTGCACGCACTTCGACTGCGGTCCAGACAACGCCATCGGAAAAGACAATCTCTTCGACGGTCTCGGGACCGTCGCCCAGCATATCAACCAATGTAATCTGATCATCCGATGTCGCGAATGACAGAACGATCGTGTCACTGCCCTTGAACAGTCGGGACACGCTTGCTTCGGATGACAGTAGTCCCGCAAGTTGGACTCTGTCGCCACTGTCATTGCCAATGTCCACGATCCGGTCTTTGCCGTCACCCTTGGCAAACAGATATGTGTCGTTGCCATATCCACCGAATAACTGGTCATCGCCTAAGCCACCGTCGAACACGTCTTCGAACTGTGTCCCGCGCATGACATCGTCGCCGTCAGTCGTCGAGAATTGGGGTACGGCGCCTCGCAGATCACTCTGATTCCATGTGGTGCCATCTGCAAATTCGATTGTTTCGATAACGTTGAAGACGAATTCCAAACCGTCGATGATCGTAACCTGATCGCCACCATCCCCAAAACGTATGACGACGTCATCCAGGTCGGCACCCGTTAGCGCCATCGAGGTGATGTCCGACACATTGTAGTCGACAAAATGCAAAAGATCGTCACCCGCCGTGCTCTGATCATAGATCACGTCTTGTCCGTCACCCTGACGATAGATGTAGGTGTCAAAGCCGCCTTGCCCGATCAGAACGTCCGCACCCGGCCCACTGGTCAGTGTATTGGCACCATCATTCCCCTTGATGACATTGCCAGTGTCGTCCACACGACCTGCAATCAAGAAGCCCTGGATTTGATTGATGGTCAGCACGTCGCCGCTATCTGCAAATTCGACGCGCTCAATGAGGTCGGCCGCATCACTCAGCAAGCCGTTGACAATAGTAATCCGGTCTCCGTTCGAGCCCATATCAATGATTAGATCGGCACCATCACGACCTAGCTGGCTGAATGACACCTCGTCCCGAGTGTAACCATGAATAAGCAATGTGTCCGTGCCATCACCGGCATCACGAATGATGTCGGCTCCGTCACCTTTGGCGAAGATGTATGTGTCATCACCCTCACGACCGCTCAACTGATCATCGCCTCGGCCGCCAGTGATTTGATCAAGCGAGGTGGCGCCGATCAGACTGTCTGCGCCATCTGTACCGATAATGGTCTGTTCCGTCGCGACGACTCCATCGACTGTGGCAATGACAGCCGCCTTGTCAAATTCCACACCATCGAAAAACTTGATGAGCTCGATCAGATTTCGATCTTGATCAATGAAATAGTTGTCGATTGTAACGGTTTCGCCGTTTGGCAGTCTGATCAACAGATGGTTTTGATCCAGTCGCTCCAGGACGGCCTGCGTCGAAGTCACATCCGTGAATTCAAGCGTATCAACGTCGTCTCTATGATAGTCATAGTCACGGATCGTATAGGACCCGTCACCAGTGGAATGATAATAGTTCTCGACCCGGTATGATCCGTCGACAAATCGTTCCTGTTCGGACACTTGATCAGCAACAGAGCGATCCCGAATTTCCTGTAAACCGTTTAACTCACCATCTGCGAAAACGATCTTTTCGATCGCGTATCTGCGTTCGAATTGAAATTGTTCGTATATCGTGATTTTCTCGCCATTTGGCAAGTTGATCACCAGACTTTGGTCGGCACCTTTCGTAAATTTGGCGTCCGCGATATTTGTATCGACAAATTGAATCGTGTCGATTGTATCGCGGAACTGGCTGCTATCATGTATTGTGTAAGATCCATCACCCTGTTTATGAATGTAATTCTCCAGATGAGCTGAACCGAAAATCGTTGACTTTTTGGCGTTGAGTTGATCAGCAACGGAACGATCTCGGATGACCTGGAGACCATCCAATTCACCGTCGGAAAAAACAATTCTCTCGATCGCATCCCTATTCTCGAAATTAAAATGCTTAAAGATCGTGATTTCTTCACCATTTGGAAGAGTGATTACAAGACTTTCATCCGTACCATAACTCAAAACAGCCTCTGACAATGCGACATCGTTAAATGTCAGCGTATCGATCATATCCTCTCGCTTGCCATTATCTTTGATCGTATATGACCCATCGCCCAGGTTATGAATATAGTTTTCAATAAGATATGTGCCTGTAACGGTCGACTGACCCAGGGCAACCTGATCCGCAACCGATTTATCCCTGATTTGCGCATAGTCCAAAGCGTCGCCATTGGCGAAAATTATCCGCTCGATTGCATTTGCGAATTGATGATGAAAGTGCTTTCGAATTGTGACCGTTTCGCCGTTAGAAAGACTGATGACGAGAGACAGGTCCGAACTCTGACTGAAATGGACGTCAGATACATTCACATCCGTGAAGGTGATTGTATCAAATCCATCATTATTGCCGTTGTCTTCATCGTGAATTGTGTAGTAGCCGTCACCAAGTGCGTGGCTATAATTCTCGGATCTCTGGGAGCCGTGAATATTGACTCTGCCCATAGCTAACTGATCAGCAACCGCGCGATCCTGCAGATCTTCTCTCGTCCAAGTGACATTGTCCGCGAAGTTGATTACTTCGACGCCTCGCTGGTTCGACCGTTGTAATTGGTCTTTCAGGGTCAGCGCATCGCCATTGCTCAATGAAATGACAATCGTTTCACCAGACGACGTTACGATCACATCGCTTGCGTTGATATCAGTGAAGTTCAGGGTGTCGACATAGTCAACATGGCCCCAAACGGTCAGGACATATGACCCATCGCCAAGTGCGTAATTGAATGTATTGGCGGCATTTGGGGCCGTTACATCCGGTGGATTCTCGTCTGCCGGGACCAGAAGGTCGTATAGCTCTGCCTTGGACATGGTTGTGTGATCGGAGAACTCAATGGTCTCAATGGCACTATAGCCATCAGCATTTAACTGCCCCTTTAAGGTGATCACTTCATTGCCAATCGTGATAGTGACGTCTTTGCCATCACGGGCAAACACGACACCATCGCGTGGTGTATCAACCAGACGCAGAACATCGGAAGCGCCATTCGCATCGATATCCACGATCTGATATGATCCATCACCTTGCCTGTGAACAAACCAATCGTTCGACTTCGTGCCGGTGACAGTCCCGGTCGATTTCTGAGGCGAATGAGTTAGCTCGTCAATCTCAGCCTTAGTCCAGGTTTCCTTGTTGGAAAACTCGATCGTTTCGATCCGAAGACGCTGATCGAAAGCGAATTGGTTTGCGATCGTGACAACCTCATTATTGCCAAGATCAAGCAACAAATCCTCTCCGACACGCGTTGCAGTCACTTCGGTGGGCAACCTGTCCGCCAGAACCAACTTGTCATTCGTTGAGAAACTGTCGCTGATTGTGTAGGAACCGTCGCCGGCGTTGTGGGTAAAGACCTCGTTCGCAGTTGTGCCAACCACTTCGCCAGTCGCCTTGCTGTCCTCCAGCACCCGCGCAGCCAAATCGGCGCGCCGATAGACGGTCTCATCGCTGAACTCGACATACCGCGTACCCCATTGATGACTTGCGGCTTGGTTCAGTAGAGTGATCGTCTCGTTATTATCCTTTATCTTGATGACAAAGTGATCGCCATCACGAGAGATAGTGACTTCATCCGGTGTAACATCGAGGAATTTGAGACGGTCGGCCTTGCTTTCATAACGGCGCAGCTTCACAAAATCGTAGATCTTGTATGAGCCTTCACCTTTGCTATGCGTATACAGTTCGCTTTGGCTGGTGCCTCTGATAACTTCAGCGTCGGCCAACTTTTGATCGGCGACTATCGCGTTGTTGAGCTGGTCGCGCTCGAAAACGACATCATCGCTGAACTCAATGTATTTCACACCCCATTCATCGCTATCACTTTGATTAAGAAGCCGGATTTGTTCGTCGTTTTGGTTAATCGTGAGGATGTAGTGACCGCTTTCGCGGGTGATGGTCACCTCGTCAGAGGCAACATCAACAAATTTCAGTCGGTCTGTTTTTGACTCTCTATGCCCTAGATCTCTGAAATCTGAAATGGCGTAGGAACCCTCGCCCTTCGTGTGAAAGTAGGTTTCGGCTTGATCAGTTCCCATGATCGTAGTTTGACCAGCAGCTTTCTGGTCTGCGACAATTATGTTGTTAAGATCATTTCGATCAAAAGTAACATCGTCGCTGAAGTCAAAGAACCTAACACCCCAATTATTGCTATCGGACTGATTGAGAAGTCGGATTTCTTCGTTGGTCGCGTTGACCTTGATAACGAAATCGCCGTCGTCGCGTGTAACCGTAATTTCGTCTGATCGAACGTCAGTAAATTCCAGGCGATCGTTCTTCCAGAATGTTTGATCAGAGTAATAATCGCTGATTGTGTAGGAACCAAAGCCCTTTGTATGTGTATAATATTCAAATGCATTGGTACCAACAACTAATCCATCTTCGCGCATATCGGTGATACGGCGTGCTTCTATCTCCTGGAGCCCCCAAACTTCGCCGGTTGCAAACTCGATCTCTTCAATACGTGATCGAGAATCTCCATTGCGTTGGTCCACCAAAGTGACACTTTCGCCATTTGGTAAATTGACGACGAGGTCGGTTTGTGTACCAGAAATCCTGATCTGGTCCGGCGAATAGTCCAATAACTTCAGACGGTCGGTACCGCTGTTAGCATCGGCATAATCACGAATAGTATCGCTGCCATCATTGCGCCCGACAACATAGGTGTCGTCGCCCGCACTACCACGCAAATCGTCGTTTCCGCCACCACCAATCAGGGTGTCGCCAGCCGAGGATCCGGCCAGAACATCATCAAATGCACCGCCCGTCTGCGTTGTCCGCTCGAACAGGTGCGCCTCAGACCAGATCGTTCCGTCACCAAAGACGATCTCATCCACGCCCTCTAGCCCGATGTAGCGCAGCACCACCTGATCGTCGGTGCCATCAAACGAAAGAACGATCTCCGCTCGTTCCTGCACGGGCCGGGTGACAGAAACCTCCTCGGGCAAATAGCCACGGATTTCCAGACGGTTGGTTCCAGAGGTATCAACGATGACATCCCGCCCGTCGCCGCGGGTAAAGACGTATGTGTCATGGCCTTCACCACCGCGAAGAACATCGTCCCCCCTGCCGCCTTCGATTGTATCGTCTCCCTTGCTTCCAAGGATACGATCATCAAGCTGCGTTGTCTGCGACTCGATATAGCGCTGCTGCAGCTCT
Organism: Yoonia sp. R2-816; assembly: GCF_046762905.1. Taxonomy (NCBI): domain Bacteria; kingdom Pseudomonadati; phylum Pseudomonadota; class Alphaproteobacteria; order Rhodobacterales; family Paracoccaceae; genus Yoonia; species Yoonia sp. R2-816. The sequence goes on from NZ_JBKQXN010000135.1 coordinate 75,018, forward strand.
GCCACGCCCCATTCGACTCCGTCGGCGAAGGTGATGAGCGGCATCAGATTTACGTCTTGAGCTCGATGAATCGTGACCTGATCACCGGTTCCCGGGAAATAGATGCTCCAGTCGAGACTGTTCTCTTCCGCAATCCGCACAACCGCCTCGGTGGATTGCAGATCGGTGAACTCCAGACGTGCCTGGCCATTGGATGAGTTTGCATAAATGTTAACTGACCCATCCCCGCGCGCGAACTTCAGGACAGAGTCCACTGCCAGATGCACAATATCGTTGCCACCGCCGGCACTGAAGGTAACGCCGTAACCGATGCGGGCATCAATGACATCATTGCCATCGGTGCCCCAGCCATTGGCGATCTGATCCCAAATGTTTTCTTTTGTCAGGACCGTTCCATCGTCAAAAACCAGACTTTCGATGCTGCGGGCATCACCAAAGTCGACTGCGGCACCAAAAACGACAAGTGAGTCATCCTGGCCCGCAAATCGAATAATCAAGTTGCCTTTTTCTGTATGGAACCGAATGTCGGATGCCATTAGGCCGGCTCCAAAGACGATTTTGTCAACGCCAGACGCATCGAGAATTGAGTCGGCACCCCAACCAGCATCAATTCTGTAGGTATCATCGCCAGAGCCGCCAACAAGTGCATCCGATCCCAGACCACCTTCAAGAACATCGTCCCGATCATCAAAACCAATCAGCTCATCATCACCGTCGCTGCCTTCCAGCAGGCGATCTCTGATCTGTTCGAATGTCCAGACATCGCCGTTCGCGAACTGATAAAGCTCGACACGCGCGGCACCCAATCCACCCTCTACGGTCAATTGGTCTTCGCCATTGCCCAGGTCAAAAATCAGGTTGTCGCTATCGCGGCGAATTTCGACAGTCTCAGGATCCACAGTTGATCCAAAGATGATCCGGTCCTCTGCGCCCACGACGCCATCGGCACGTTCGCGGATGACATCTAGGTCGTAGGCAGCACCAAATGTGTATGTGTCCGCCTCGCGGCCACCGATCAGCGTGTCGTCACCTTGTCTTCCGTCAAATACGTTCTGGCTGTTTTCAGCCCCTTGAATGGTGTCGTCACCTCGGCTGCCATCCGCGATTGTCAGACGTTCCTCGACATCCGAGATATGCAGGAAGTCGCCATTCTTGAATTCGAAACGCTCTATCCCTTCTTCCACCGACGCAAATTGATTGCGGATGCGTAGCGTATCGTTGTGACCGGTAATCGAAATCACCAGATCGTTGCCATCCTTGCCAAACGCAATGTTGTCGATTGTTATATCATCACCAAACAGAATGCGGTCGTCGGTTTCCTTGACGGATTCGCCCGGTCGGTTGTTCCAAGCTGTTGCAATCTGCAGATCAATGATCAGATCATTGCCGTATCCAACATCAAACTTGTAGGTATCGCCGTCACTGCCACCGTGCAGAATGTCATCGCCGCCGCGACCGTCCATTACCTCGGCAAAGTCACTGCCATAAAGCGTCTCGTCCGCATTGGTGCCCACGACATCCATTAGCGATGGGTTCAGCAGCGCGAATGATACCGTCCTGTCAGTGAACACAAAGCTCTCAATCGCCTTGCCCTGTTCGTCAAACCGATCATATTGGTCCTGAACGGTGAGCTGTTCACCCGTGTCCTTAATACGGAAAATCAGATCCTTTCCGTCACGCAGAACATCGACCTCGTTCCAGGCCAGGCCTCGCAGCTCCAGCTTGTCATTACCGCCGCCGGTATCAATGGCTACATCCTGCCCATAGCCGCGCGCAAAGATGTAGGTATCCGACCCTTCGTAGCCATAAAGCGTGTCATCACCGGCCCCACCATCCAGTGTATCGGCGACACCCCAGCCATATACGACATCGGCGCCGTTCGTGCTGGTGATGTCCAGGAAATGCTGGGCGAGTTTGGCGTAGTCCCAGATAGTACCATCGCCAAATTCGTATTCATCGATCAGGTTGATATAGCCTTGGAACGGACCTGTCAGGAACATATTACGCAAAATGACACCTTCATTCGTGCCAGTGACGCGCAGTTCAACCGTGTCGGAAGCGCCATCGCGGATGAAGTCGAAATCCGTCCAGCGCAGGTCATCTGTAAAGACAAGCCGATCACTATCCTTACCGTCACCAAACAGATCCGGGCTCTGATCACCGTCATAGATGACATCGAGCCCGTCACCGCGACCGTAGTAATACGTGTCGGCGCCTTCGCGGCCGACCATAATGTCGTGGCCCTTGCCGCCTTTAAGCTCATCACCAATCAGGAAGCCGAATATCGCATCCTCACCATCGGTCTGAACATTCTCAAGAACACGGTCTTTGATCTGGGTAAAATCAAGTGATGTGCCATCTTCGAACAGGAAGCGCTCGATCATGTTTACAGCAACGTAATCAATGGCTTCCAATCCGGGATCAACGGACTGAAGATATCCACCCAAGTTTATGCGCATACCATCGAACTGATCGACTATCGTGATAGCGTCGGAGGTCTCGTTCCCGTCACTGTCCAGCAGACGTATCTGCAGGTCGTCGCTTTCACCTTCACGCGTCAGGTAAAGATCGTCCGCCGTAATACCTTCGCCAAACCGCAGGAAATCAATACCGGCCTCTATCGGAGAGCGGGTAACGTCAGCGTTGTCATGGATCGTATCGACACCATCACCCCGGTTGAACAAGTAGAAATCGCCGCCGACAGAGCCTTGCAGGATATCATTGCCCTTGCCCCCTTCCAGAACATCCGCAGCGCCTGACCCAACGATGATGTCATTGGTGTCTTTGGGGTCACTGACCTCCATCGCTGTCCGGAACGGATCCCAGATCACACCATCGGCAAAGACAATCAATGCCAAGTCGGTATCGAATGTGCGCCCGCCATAAGTCGGGTTAAACTCACCCAGGAAATAGTTCCTGACAGTCAGCAAGTCAGGTTGCCCATCAACCGAAAGCTGAAGGTCCTGACCATCGCGACGGGCATTCACCTCCGAGGATGTGACCGACGTAAACCGAAGTTCATCAGCCGCGCCAAAATCAATGTCCTCAATGACATCGTTGCCCCAGTTGGCACCAACAATATAGACGTCCCCACCCTCGCCACCGCGATAGGTCTGATCGCCACCAGTCAGGTAGAAGTAATTGGACCCCGACGTGCCATCCACCTCCGTTGCAGTCGCATCATGCGTGACAAGACGTGTTTCATCGACACCCAGACGGTTCAGCACCGCAGGCAGTTCCATATCAATACCGACCTTCTCAAAAGCCGGGATCAGCATCTGAAAGATAAACTTCTGATCAATGGTGACGGCAGAACCAAAAATATTCCCCGTCCCATCCACCTGATAGTCGGGATACACCTGCGTCAGTATTTCATTCCACCGCGTCAGGTATTCATAGGATGCATCGTATCCAGTCGGTGCCTGTTCAAAGATCGCCTCGAACATTGGCGCCAGTTCATAATCGGTCGTGGCTTTGTAACTGTCGGTTTCAAGGTCGTATTCAATACCCCGTGCGAAGTCTTTCAAACCACCTTGCAGAGCCAAACGGACGGCAAAGGCGCGGCTCGTGATCAAATACTGATCCATCACCACGTCCAACATCTCGACCATGCCATCGATGGGCGATACATATACGCCATCCACCAGGCTCGCGCGGCCGGTGTCATTCACAGAATAGTCAATAACGCCAGTATCAGCCGCAATTCGTGCGCTGAGCATCTGCGGTTGGAAATCAATCCCGACAAGCGATGTGGCATAGTGGAACTGACCGGGTGTCAGCAATTCAACGCGAACTGTGCTGTTATCCGCCGAATTGACCTCATCCAAAGTCGCAAAATCCACCTCGAAGTTACGCAACGCGAAATCACGCGGCGTTCCGTAGGTTTCCTGCAACTCCAGCGCCCGGTCCAGATTGCGCGCCCAGACGTAAAACGACCCATCGGCATCCGTGACTTCAACCGTATAATCAACGACAATGCCATCAACCGATCTGACACCTATGTGCTCAACTTCAATCGCTGCATAAGGATTGAAATCGATACTTTCTACGCGCCAGTCCTGCCCATTTGGCGTCGTCATGGCAGTGATGTCATCACGCGTCGCGGTTTCGATGACAGCGCCGCTTGTGTCAACGACATCGTTGCCGCTGGCCAAGCGCCAAGTGCCATCACCATTGTCGATGCCGTAGTCCAGCACCACCACGCGACCATTTACGATCTCGGCCAGATACGGCGCCTCTGACCGATGCTGCAATGGCGCCGCCCGTGTCGAGGGCGAGAACATCTGCTCCAGTTGCCATGCCTGCCCCGCGCCAGTCACTTGGGCCATCACATCTTCCAGCGTTGGTCGTGCGATCTCTGCTCCCATCGCATCAAGAATTGCGGCACCGCTATGCAGCGTCCAATAACCACCTGCATCATCTTCGACGTAAACGGCACGATCAATCAGTGCCGTCGCGGTGCCGCTGTGATCCAGCAGCACCGGCGTCAATTCCCGTGTCAATTCAAGGGCAAAAGACCACTGCCCCAAAACGTCACCCGACAACGCGCGCAGTTCCCTTAGATCCGGATTGGTCATCGCAGCCGCCGCAGACAGCGCAGCGTCCTGCAGATCGAAATCGTTCGACGCGTCAACCGCCAAGTCCGCAATACGGCCATAGCCTTTGGCATTCACAAGGTCAGCACCCTGCAGCCATTCGGCAATTCCTGTTTCACCACGATATTGCGTATCAACATCGTCGAGTTCGAAAATGGCCTCGAACGCATCCCCCACCTGACCTGTGTCCCAGGTGAATGTGCCACGTTCACGCAAGGTCGTACCCTGCGGCGTGACGACGTCGAGCGCTTCACCATCAACGGTAATCGAGGCAATGCCCATATCCGCCAGCGACATCAACTCACCGTCGTCCGAAACACCGTCCTTGTCGAAATCGCGCCAGATCAGGAGCTCCGAATAAATCAGATCCGCAGCATCAATGACGCCATCATCATTAAGGTCATATGTCGCCAGTTCATCGAACCCAAAAACACCTACGCCGCCGAACAGCTCGTTGATATCGTCAATCAGACCGTTCTTGTTTTTATCATACGCCAAGAACCCGTCATCGCTGTCCAGCCAACCGGTACGCTCTTTGAAAAAATCACCATCAACATCGAAATAGACATCCGCGCGATCAATGGAGATCGTTTCAATCCCATCACCATCCAGATCAAGAACTAGAGGATCAACACCGAGTGACCAGCCCATTCCTTTTGCAATTTTAGTAACGGCGGCTGCCTTCGTTAACAACCAATCGATAATGGCATAAAACCGATTAATCGCGCCAAATGACCACGGAATAAGATTATATTGAGATAGTGACTGATTGGCGACCTTGAAAGTCATCCCCAAGTCACCAGAATTAGTGAATATCTCGTGCCCATAATTCACAAAGGCAGGATTATCGTAATTCTCGATGATCATGTGACCCGCAATAGCGCCATCAAAGATGTCAAAGCGGTTTCCAACGTAAAGTCGGCTTTCCTCAGCATCGTAAACGTAGAAAATCTGCGGGAGGATATAGTCATGGAAGACATGCCCGCCACCACGCGCACCACCAAATCCGCTCAGTGAAGTAACTGCAACACTGGGCGCCTCTGTGCTTCCACCAACCAGCGGAAAACCAAAGAATTTCAGAACGTCATTCTCACGGGGATCCATAAGAGTGACATCTTTCCACCACCAGATGTTATCGGAATTCTCTGGCGCACCTAGGTCAGCCCCGTCCGGCGAACCACCAACGTCTCCGTAAATGACGCCGCCAAAGGAGGTATTAAACAGCCAGTCGCGGCCAACGCCGCCATAAATGTTTGCACCCTGACCACCAGAGGCGTAGATCCAGTCATTCCCGGCGCCACCCTTAAGGTCGTGCCCTCTAAAACCGCCTGACGTAAAATTAGAACCGAAACCAACGATGATATCATCGCCAGCCCCACCATGGGCTTCCAACCTCTCGCCACGGACGATAATAACATCATCCCCGTCGTCACCGCGCGCAATCGAGCGGGCACCTTCGTCCTGAACCACATCAGCGGTCCGTGTATCGCCAAGGTAAAGGATGTCGTTTTCAGCACCGCCCGAGACTTCGCGGGCAAAGTCATCCTGACTCCAGAGCGTATCAACGCCATCTCCACCAAACAGAGACGCGTTGATATTGTGCAATTCAATATACGTTTTAGCATCGTCAGGGCCAACGGCATCTGTTTGAGCACCCTCGGGGCGGAGTTGGTTCTGACTGAAAGCATTAGCAGCGTCACGAAGACTGCTGGCAAGGATCGTCTCGAATTGGTTGCGCCGCGGAGCATCGTCAAAGGTTTCGCTTGTGGCGTAACCTTTGCCGTTAAGCAGGCTTATCGACCGGACACCCTCATCGCCAAAAATCTTGATTTCGCTTTGCTTGTCGTCATCGTCGCCGCCGCCATCGATGCGCCACAAGGTCGAGATGTAGTCGTTGGTCTCATCGGCAAACGTGATGTTGTCAGACTTTTGCGACAAGACAATCGTTTCGATCCCGGCCAGGCGATCAGCTTCGATCGGGACGGACGTATCCGTATATTCCTTGTAAAGACGCATATGCACGTCTTCATCACCAAGGTAGAGGAACAGTTGTTCGTACTCGAACGTCTGTTCATCGCCGTTGGTGTCCAGAACAACGATTTCAGCATCGACATTGTAGACGGCTTCGTCACCGAAGGCACCGTCGTTTTCATTGCCGCCGATCAGGTAATCATTGCCGACACCACCATAAAGTACGTCATTCCCGCCGCCCCCGTGATAGGCATCGCTCCCTATGCCGCCACGCATGAAATCATCTTCATCGCTACCGAAAATGGCAAAGTTACGGGCATAGTCGCCCAGTGAATCAGCGTTTGCACCCGCTGCCAGCGCATCATCGCGGATTTGCTTCTGCTCGCGCATATATGCTGTGACGTCCACATCGTGACTCACAGCAACGTCTTCATCAAGCGGACGGTCTATGACGTGGAGAATACCGTCAAAGCCTGTGAACAACTCTTCACCGAGATCACCAAGCTCCGGAATAATATGATCTGCCGTCTGGCCACGTTCAATCTTGTCTCCGGCATCCTTTTCCGATTCAATCTTGTCGACGATGTTTTGTTGGTCGACTGACGCGATGTCGTATTCGCCGGTTTCCGCATTCTTTTCAGCACCAAATTCGAGGCCGAACCATTCGGCCCATTCTGAAATTTCAGTTAGCAACCCTTCTAGAGTAACAAAGACATTTCCCAGGGCGCCTCCAATTTCACCAAATACCTCCGCTGCGTATTCAATGGTCGCTTTGATTAGGTCATAACTCTCAACGATCTCATAAAGAGTTGCAGCCCACCCAAAACTTGGAACCAAGAGCCGAACAAGTGTTTGAGCGATAACCAAAGGATCCGTAATGGCATCAGCAACCAAAGACTTAATGGTATCTATTGAGAACAGATTATCGAGGCCATCAATTTGTTCATTCGCCGCCTCAGCCAACATATTTAGATAATCTGACGGTGTTAGTTCAGGAATATCAGGCTCGCTTTCTGCTAACTCTCTGAACTCTGCTGTCGCTGCTTGAGCATCGGTGGTCATGGCTGCAAGACCAATTGCCAATGTTATTACAGAAACTATTCCCTTAAGAATCTTCTCTGCATCAGCATCCTTAACCTTATTAACAATTTTCTTAAGAAGCTTCCCCAATCGACTATTGTCGCCATCGGGAATCTCAAATTTCTTCTTCTTTTTTCCCTGCTCATCTTCATCGCCATCGCTGAGTATTAAGCCCAAATACGTACCATAATTCAAAAGAACTTCAAATGGCTCAACGGTCAAAACAAAAAGTTTAATCGCATTTGTATCCGTCGGAAAAGGCGTGTTCCCAAATTTTTCAGCCCACAACTCCCGAATCTTTCGATCACCCAAATGCGTAAAAAGGTATCTATCAAATACTCCCCCCTCCAAATGACGTTGTATATTGTACTGAAGAATAGCAATCTTTATTTCAAAAGCCAAAGACAGCTTGTTTAGCTTGCTGGTTTCCTCATTTCCGCTATAATTTGCTTTAATTCTATTGAATAGTGTGTTCACCTTTTTCGCTACAGGCTCGAGGGCAGAAATGACAATAGTATTATAAACTGAATGCAGGCCACTTCCGAAATTCTCATGCATCGATACGCCTGCAGCATATGCTTCAGCAGCGTTTGTGGGAAGGTATACACCATTAAAGGCGTGATTTACATCAAAATCAAATTTGCTACTATTCTTGAAAATATTATCGAAGGCCTTTTTGATGTGCGCGCTTTCTTCATATGCCTCAACGGGGATTAGATGGTGGTATTGGCCTGCGGTCCCATCATACTTCGACTTTGCTTTGATCAATACTTTTGTCGAGGTAGAGAAACTACCTGATGAATACCTATCAAAATTTAAAGCCATTATACGACCTCCCAAACTTGTACGTTTGAAAAGTTACCCTTCGCAAGGTCATCAGGATGTATCCAAAACGACATTCTATATTGATTGAATCTACAGTACCCGATTTCTGAATCCTTTCCGCATAGGCTGAACAAGATTACATGCTCAGCGGTAAGTGCAGGTAATCCCCTTCCAGGATAAAGCCGTTCAACAAATTCCCTTGAAGGAAAATTATACATTCCATCAGCGCCAAAGGCCCAATGTGGAATGCCGTATTCCGATTTCAAGTTGAGCTTGTCTTTGGCATAGGCTCTGCAGCGATTGAAGGAGGAGTCTGTCGCAGAGTCAAAAGCCCTGGCGAATTCCATGTTGTCTAAGTCTGTGTAGCCGAAATCGACGTTTTGTTCCTTAAGGATTTCGAGTTGCGTAAACGTATCGCCAATCAGGAAATACATCGGCCACTTGTTCAACCCCGACGCGCCTGTTACGCCATATTCGTCACGCATTCTTAAGTAGTTATCGAGATCCGGCTCGTCAGAGAGCGCCCAGCCATCACTGTCTGGTTTATCGAGATCTGGCAGCGCTGGTGCCTTGCGCAGTGGGCAATCGCTCACGTCATCAGCAACGTAAATCAGCTTCGCGCCCTGACCATTCAACAATGGTTCCGGTGCACTCGGATCGGCCCAGGCAAACATCGGTTCGACAAACGCAAAAACAGTGCCCTTTTGCGGGAACTCGGGAAAATCGAGTGACTTGGGCAAGTATTTGAGATTGACCTGAAAGATGAAGTGCAAAGGTATGTCAAGCTTCGGTTCCGGGCAATGATAGATCGGCCATTCGATATCCGCGGGCAGCGTTGGCTCACCCCCAAAGTAACAACCGGGCATTCCATCGTCGGACTGTCTGTCCGCCCGCAGCATAAATGCAGCCTGTTTCCGAATGTGGGACAGATAGCCATCAATTTCAACATCTGACAGTTTAGGATCGGTCATTCGTTCTGTTCCTGTTACTTTGTCATTTCGAGCGTCATTTCCATGCGTTTGCGATCGACATCAGACGTCAACCGGAACCGCTCCGCCTCACTCACCCCCAGCGTATCTCCATCGTTCAGCACCGGTCCGTGCCAGAACAGATAGGTCACTGTGCCCACCAGCCGCTCCGCCACGTCAGCGAGCGGCCATGCCACGGGTTCCAGATCCAGCTCATATCCCATGAAGGGCCGCAGCCCCTGCGTCTCGCCCCCGAACCGCCCGTCGACCTGCGTCATCTGTACCGACACCCAGTAGCGGGTCGGGAACGCGGTGTCGGGATCATTGTCGAAGGCGGGCAGCACGGCGTCGGCGTAGTCAGTGAATTCCGCCCAGTCGCAGAGCCGCTCGCTCGACACCCAGTAACCGCCCAACGGCACCCCG
>NZ_JBKQXN010000136.1:0-625 GCF_046762905.1 Yoonia sp. R2-816
CATACGAACCTTGATGTTCAAACACCATCCTAACCGCACGCGCGCGGACCTCAGGTGAGTAGCGATTTGCCATTTTGCTTTTTGTCATAACAATCATCCTTACTTAAGTTGATGGTCTCCGACAAACTCGGGGCGATTCAGTACGGCCCAGCTTTTTCAAAGGCGAGAAACACCGAACCCGGTTGATCAAACTTGAAGCCGCTTCAAACAGCAGGTGCCTCATTGCGTGGTCCCCACATTTTGATACGCGGCCAGATCAATCTACCTCACCCGATTGGTGTCGCTTGGGTGTCAGTCCCAGAAACGCGCCAACATCCTGTGCTTTGCTAAACCGGCCTGGTTCATAGATCAGTGCGATAAAGCTGAGCGACACGATCGAACCGACGCCAGGAATCGACATCAGGCGGCGGGCAATAGGGTGATGTTTGGCTTTCGCTTTCACCGTGTTGTCGAGATCAACAGCGGCTTGGCACAGGGTTGCATGCGCGGGATGGGGTGGATGGCCCCTGCTTCAACGGGCGTCGCAATGCGCCATAGTGCAGTTGTCGTTAACCGCTTATGAGAGGAGCCACCCAATGCAAGTTACCACAATCGGCCTTGATTTGGCCAAGAACACCTTTCAGGT
>NZ_JBKQXN010000137.1:0-380 GCF_046762905.1 Yoonia sp. R2-816
ACCTCGCTCCAGATCACCTTTGACGACATGAAATTCACCGTGGTGTCGGTCGCCGAACCCATGGCGCTGCGGGATTTTGCCAAACAGTTTTCACAACCATCGGGTCGGGCGTTCGAGCCGATGATCGCGGCGCACCGGGCCAAGCTGATCATCACCTGCGCCCATCCCGGTGACGGCTTTGGCGAGGTGGTGATGGCGGCGACGACCGTGCATCTGCTGGCGCGCAGGTTCGGTGACCTCGGGGTGCCGTTGGGCGGTTACTGGGTGTCGAGCGAGCGGCTCTGCGACTGGGCGGAATTCACTGACTACGCCGACGCCGTGCTGCCCGCCTTCGACAATGATCCCGACACCGCGTTCCCGACCCGCTACTGGGTGTCGGT
>NZ_JBKQXN010000138.1:0-173895 GCF_046762905.1 Yoonia sp. R2-816
CTGAAAGGTGTTCTTGGCCAAATCAAGGCCGATTGTGGTAACTTGCATTGGGTGGCTCCTCTCATAAGCGGTTAACGACAACTGCACTATGGCGCATTGCGACGCCCGTTGAAGCAGGGGCCATCCACCCCATCCCGCATCCGAAACAACAGAACCTGACCAATCGCCATCTCACCCTCAGCGCGTCGCATGTGACGCGAGGCCGCTGCCAACAGTCTTTCATCACCCTGCGGCTCAGACCAGTCGGCGGTGTAGGCCGGCACCTTCTCCGGCTCTTCGCCGAAAACCTCGCGCCACACCCCTCTGATCAGCCCCAGGCAATCGCAACCAACGCCCTTCATCGACGCCTGATGCAGATAGGGCGTACCAATCCATGATCTGGCTAATTGAACGAAGACTTCGCTCATCTGGTCAGGCTTCCGCCAGAATTGCCACCGTCAGAGCGAGGGACATTGACCAGCCAGTCATCGCCCGGAGTGTCAGGGAAACCCTGAAAGTTGATCAGGTTGGAAAACTTCTCTCGACACGTTTCGGCACGCTTGTCACACCCGGCTATCAAGCGCACCTGATCACCGACGCCAACGCTGGCCTGGATAGGCTGCCAAAGCGTGATGGCCCGCATGTCTTGGCCGGCCTGATCCAGCTTGATGACGCCATTCAGACCCTTGGCGGCACCAGACAGGACCTCCAGCATGCCGCCCTCGAACCAGCGATCATTGAACAACCCGAGATCGGCAAACTGAAACACCTGCGCTTCTGCGACCGCATCAACGGCAATCTCAACAGAAAACGCAGGATCGGTCAGATCAAAGCGGCAGCGCGCATCACCCAACACTGCACTACACCCGGTCAGATACGAGCGGCCTTGCGGCTGGTTCAACGCATCTGTCAAACCCCGAAGCTCGGCCTGAAAGCCGCCAGAATTGCGTGTGATCTCACCCAGTGTGCCGGCAAACCGGACCTGTCGCGCATCGGGATTGTCCCACTGAACAAGCCATGTCGTGACCTGCGCCCCATCATACCGGCCCGCTTCAATATCCGCCTCTGTGATCGCATCAGACTGCAGCACACCCAATGCCTCGGTATTGTTAACCGAAAGGCCGGTTGTGCTTGCCAGCGCGCGGGCAGAAAGACCACGTTCCGGCATGAATTCCATGCCCTCAAACCGAATGGGCCGGTCATGATCGGTAAATCCAAATGTTACGCCGTCACGCCGCACCAAAGCCCAGCAATGGCAGACATGCGTGGCGCCAGTGGCCAGATGAGCCTGCAGATCACCAGCACTCATACCCTGATCTCCACTACTGGTACATTCGGTGCTTCACCGGCCTGAAAGTTCGATAGCGACGTCAGGATGACATCGCTATCGAAACGCACCGGCACATCGAACTCAAAACCGGCTCGCACTTCAGCCGCCAGATCAGGCGGATGATCGAACGAAATGGCCCCGGTCTCATGATCGACGGTGTAATCCACATCCTCCTGCAAAGGATCGCCACCAACCGAGACGCGCACTGAACCGACAACAGGTTTCGATATGGGGCGATCATACGTTGTCTCACCGGACCGATAGGTCTTGATCAGCTGAAAGCGATCCGTCACTTCATCGCCAAAAGCAATCAGCTGATCTAACGCGCCGACGTCCTGCGAGGGCGGGCAGGATTTGTAGTCACTCCAATCCTTCCAGCGAAAGCCGATCAACTGGCCCTGACGCGCCTCGAAGAACGCGATCAGCGCTTCGACATCATCCGGTGACCGCAAGCCAAACCCGGCATCGTACCGTCTGCGCGAGTGCGCCCAGGGTGTGTTCCGCTCCTCAAACCCGTTCGCCAAAGTTACAATATCCGTGCGCCGCTCCGGTCCCCCGACCGAGCCGAAGCTCAGTGAAGCAGGAAATCTTACCTCGTGAAATGCCATCTGCCGCTCCCTTACCGATTACGCTGACTGCGGCCCAAGGCGCGCGCCATCTGTGTGGCTATCTGCCCCTGACTGCGCTGAAATCCCTGAGCATCCGGGGTTGATATATTCATGTTGACCGTGACCGATCCGCTGCCTTGGGTGCGTACACCCAGACGCCCGTCAGCCCCGCGCGACAACGGCATGATCGCCTCGGGTCCCGCCTCGCCCATCAGCCCCGTGCCGCCTTGCATCGGAAATGTCATCGGACCGCTGACAACACCGCCCTTGGCAAAGGGCATGACACGCCCTTGCGAAAATGGGGCACCATCAGCAAAGGGCATCATGCTCGACACAGCAGCATTCAAACCATCGGCCAGCACACCGCCAAAATGATCCATAACGGGTCGGGTTGCGGCAGAGTAGGCAGTGTCGATCATGGATGTGGCCAGACCGCTCAACACGTCCGACAGGTTCTTGCCATCAAGCAGCAGACCATCGAAGGCGCGACGCAGGCCGTTCGAAAATCCACGTTCCAGATTACCCAGATCGCGCGTTGTTTCACTCAGCGCGCCCTGCATCCCGCGCAACTGGTCGTCGAAGGCAGCCGTCATGGCCGCCGTATCTCCCAGCGTCCGCTCCAACGCGCTGACATCGCTTTCCAGCGCATCAAGCTTGTCCAAATCATCCATTCTTCACATCCTTTGGTGTGTCAGGGAATCGCGCCTGCAATTCATCAAGACGGCTACGGCCCATGGCGACTTGCGCCTTGCTCAGGCCCAGCATCAGTTGCAGTTCAGCAGGGGTCAGCGCCCAGAACTCGGCGGGGGTCAGACGCAGGCCATACAACCCGGCCCGCATCAGACCCGGCCAATCCAAACCGATCATGATGGCGGGGCAAACGCACGGGCCAGCAAGGTCGCAGCAGCCTTGGCCGCGCCCACAGGCCCGCCTTCGATCTCGGCTGCAATCAAATCTGACGCTGTCCCAATCCAGCCACCACCTCGCAAACCGGCGACAATGACCGCCATTACATCGCGCCCCGAAAATGCACCCCCCTCAAAACGACGGATCAGATCGACAAGGGAGCCTTCGCCGAGGCTGCCTTCCAACTCGGCAAGCGCACCCAACGTCAGCTTGCAGACGCATGGCTTGCCATCAATCTGCACCGTCACCTCGCCCGTCCAGGGGTTCGCCATCAGATCAACGCCGTGAACGTCAACGCACCCGCCGACGCCAACGCCAGCTCATACGTGGCCTCGCCATTATGCGAACCCGCATATTCAATCGATGTGATCTGGAAAGGTCCCTCAACAGTCCCGAAATCCGGTATGATGACCTGAAAGTCCGGCACTTCGCCGTCGAAGAATATCTGGCGCGCCCGCTCATCAGTGGATTCGTCCTTGAACACACCAGAGCCCGAGATTGAGGCCGTCTTGACACCGGCACCACCCAGCAATTCACGCCAGCCGCCAGAGCTTTCCAGACTGGTCACATCCACGCTTTCCGCATTGAAACTGATGCGGGTTGCACGTAGCCCTGCCGCCGTTTCAAATAGTCCGTCACCTGTCATATCAATTTTGATCAGCAGGTCTTTTCCGTTCTGGGCCACCATCGGCGTTACTCCTTCAAAGGTCTCGGTTACGTGTCATCCGCCACGCGGGCACGAAAAATCAGGTTGATCTGGCGGACATCACCCGTGCCAACGCGGGCGGCCTTCGCCTTGTAGAAATTCAGGGACACCAGCGCGCCGCGCGACAACACCAGGTCGGCGTTGACAAGCGCGTCCGACACCGCCGCAGCAGCCACCTTGGCCGAGGCGAAACCGGCACTCTCCGTCACAATTGTGACGGTGAACTCGTGCAAGGCACCACCGCCGGTTTTGTCTGATGCATCTCGCGCATCCTCGGACCCCAATACAATGTAAAGGGGCGGCAAGGTGCCGGATGGCAGGGCGTCAAAGATCGACGTGCCCACCAAGGCGGCCAAGCCAGGATCAGTGGACAGCGTTTGATAAATCGCGGTCTGCAATGCCGCCGCAACGCCATAGCTCATGACGCCACCTCCTCTTCAGCAAAGCAGATCAGATAGCGGGCATGCGCGTCCTTCTCCGCCACAGCATTGATATGATACAGGCGGTCGCCCTCGCGAAACCGCTGCCCGGCTACCGGACGTGACGGGGTGCCATAGGGTGCGGCCCTCACGATGATCTTCAGTGGCACGCGGGAAACCGTCGCGGCAAAGGCGGCTGCCTCCTTGCCCGATCCCGGCTTGACCTGCGCCCACAACACACCAAGCGGCTGCCAATCGCGTGTAAAGCCGCCAGCGCCGTCTGATAGGCGCATCGGCGCCTCCAAAACCAGCGATCTGTTCAGATGCGGGCTGCTCATACCCGGCCACCCATGAACAACCGCACCGTACGGTAGCGCTCGATCAGCGACGAAACACCAAAGGGCATAGCGGGGGTGCCATGCGATACATCATGGCGATACTCATAATAGTGGGCGGCCAGCATCATCACAGCCTGGCCAAGATCTGCAGGCAGATCACCCCATTCAGGGCCAAACCCCGCCAGCATCCCGATACGGACCGAGCCGTTCACCGGCACTGCTGGCAAACAGGCTGACGTGGCCTTGAAAGCGGGGCGCTGACTGTCCGGCTCCAAATACCACGCATCACCATCCGCAAAGGTCTCGTCACCATTCATGTCGATCAGCATCACCGCTGTAATCGCATTCACCGGCGCGACCGGCAGCGGCTGACGGCGATCATCGCGCCAGGCGGTCAATGTCCAGCTGAACTCACGTTCGATCAGGATCTTTCCGGTCCGCGCCTCGATCGCCGCCATGCTCGCGCGCAGATAGCTTTCCAGAACCGGATCTTGCACTCCATCATCGGCGAAGCCCGAACCAAGGCGCATATGGTCTTTGAATTGTGCGACCGGCAGCGCCAATTGCGGCACGGTGGTCTCTTCGACTAACATCATGGAATTACTCCGAAAATCACTGTTCGTCCTTGGGTTCCCCGGGCGCAAAACGCCCCCCGCATTGCTCGGACGGAAGGGAGCAGCTAGACAATGCGGGGATTGCCTGACATGCGCCCGGGGTCGGACCACCGGTCAAGGTGGTCCCATCACGGTCAGGGTTAGCTGACCGCGAATTTCAACAGCTTGATCGCAGCAAAGTCACTCACCGCACCGCCGACACGTTTGGTGGCATAGAACAGCACATGCGGCTTGGCCGAGAACGGATCGCGCAGGACACGCAGATCAGGGCGTTCGGCAACGGTGTAGCCGGCGGTAAAATCACCAAAGGCAATGCCCATCGTATCGGTGTCGATATCCGGCATGTCTTCGGAAATCAGAACGCGATAGCCCATCAGACGGGCCGGTTCACCAACGGCCAGGCCATCGACCCAGACAAAGCGACCGTCATTGTCCTTCAGCTTGCGGACATGACCGGCGGTCTTGGAATTCATCACAAATGTGGCGTTGGCGCGGTATTCAGCACCCAGCGCATAGACCAGATCAACAATCGCATCAGCGCGCGTGATACCGCCCGCGGTCCCCGACGGCACATACCCAAGACTGCCCCAGGCCCAGCTTTCGTCATCCACCGTGGGGTAAGTCAGAATACCGGTCGGCTTATCAACGCCATCACCATTGATGAACGCATTGGCCTCAGAGCGCGCGAACTTGTCCGCGATCCGGCCAGCCAACCAACCCTCGATGTCAAAGGCGCTGTCATCCAGCAGCCGCTGCGACGCTTTGGGCAAGGCCGACAGCTCATGCAGCGGGATCGAAATCCGCTCGATCTGCGGGGTATCTGTTTCAGCAACAGCACTCGCCTCGGTGGCCCAACCAGCACCCAGCTCGGAATGATCAACCAACACGTCAAAGGATGTCGCATCAACATTTACCACATTGGCAATCGCACGGATCGACGCGGTCGAACTCAGCGTGCTCTGGATGCGGTCCGCTGTCTGCGGATCCACCAGATAACCGCCATCCGCGGCAACAGCCGTGCTCAGCGCCTTGCCTTCCAGATCAAGGCCACGCAGCGCATCGTCATCGCCTGACCGCAGATAGGCAGCAAAGGCCTTCTGATGTGGCGCGTCCTCAGCGGCGGCAGCGGCCAGCGCAGGGCGGGCATTCATCATCGTCTTTCGATCCAGCTTATTCATCCGGTCATCCTGTTTTTGAAGTTTGGCATTCACGCCGTGGGAAAAGTCTTTGAATTCACTCATGAACCCGGCTATCGCAGCGCTCAGTTCCTGGGCAGGAGACACATCTTCCCCGGCCCGAGACTTGGTCTCAGTCTTGGTCATCAATCGATCCTTTGATTGTGGTCTGGCGGGGTTAGTCCCGTGCCATCATCAGGCGTGCATTCTCGAATGCAGCGGCCAAGTCGCGCATCGTGGTCTCCGCCGGGTCATCCCCCTTGGCTCCCACACGCGCATCAGGAAGCATCGGAAACGTCACCAGCGACACTTCCCAAAGCTCCAGTTCCGACAAAAGGCGTCCGCCCTTGTCGTCCTTGCGGGCCTTCACCGTGCGGTAACCAATGGACAAGCCATCAATCGCCCCTGCCCCGATCAGCGATGCCGCCTCGCGGCCCTTGGCGACATCGGTCAGCAACCGGCCCTTGACCCACAGGCCCTTGGCATCCTCACGCACCTCATCCCAAACACCAATCGGCTGGGCCGGATCATGCTGCCAAAGCATTTTGACCTGACGGCCCTTGGCCAGCGACGCTTCATAGGCACCGGGCTCCACGATATCACCGCCTTGGTCTGACTTGCCGAACAGTGATGCATAACCACTGATGATCGTGCCATCCGTCACCGTGACATCCGCACCGAGCTGGCAAAACTTGTGTTCCAAATTCATAGGGGTCTCCCGCTTAGCGCTTTGACAATCTCGAAAACCAACAGGCCGGCGCAGCCACAAACGATGAGCCAAATCTGCCATTCCAACCGCGACACCATGAACTCGATCCGTCCCAATCGCACATCCACCTGGGCAAACCAGAAATCAGACACCGGGGGTTGCGTCGGTTGACGCGGCTGGCCCTTCAAATCAACAACCTTGTTATCCATCGCCAACCTCCAGCGCGGGCAGGCCCAGCAAACTGCGCTTCTCAGCATCAGTCAGGAACGACGCCTCACTCACGCGCCGCCATTGGGCATCACGTTCAGCCGACAGTGCAGGGATCTGATCCAGATCAGGCCGCAACTCAATGCGTTCACCGCTGAAATCCGACAGCCAGTCGGCCAATGCACTCATCACCCGTGTGGCCAGTGGCAAAACAGTCAGGCGATAAAAGGCACGGTTTGCCTCTTGATAATTCGCGTAGGTGGCATCACCCGGAATACCCAGCAGCATCGGCGGGACACCAAAAGCAATGGCAATCTCACGCGCCGCCGCCTCTTTGGTCTTCTGAAACTCCATGTCAGAGGGTGAAAAGCCCATCGGCTTCCAATCCAATCCCCCTTCCAGCAACATCGGGCGGCCTGCATTCCGGGCGCCTTGGTGCTGGGTCTCCATCTCGCCCAGCAGCCGGTCATACTGATCGGCACTCAGCGAAGCCTGGCCATCCACCCCGCGATAGACAATCGCACCAGACGGACGGGCGGCGTTATCCAGCAACGCCTTTGACCACCGCGATGCGGCATTGTGGACGTCAATTGCACTTGCTGCCGCCTGCAACGCCGAAAACCCGTAATGATCGTCCTGCGGATGAAAACTCTTGATATGGCAAATCGGGCTCAACCCATCCGCCACGGCAAACCGATGTTTGCGGCCATTGACATGATACTCGTAACCCACAGGCCAACCATCAGGACCGGGCACAACCTGCATCCGATCTGACCGCAAAACATGCATTTCAACCGGCAGCGCATCATCGGCAACAGCCTCAACATAGCCATTGCCGGTCAGCAGAACCTGACCGAACAGGGCTTCCAGCAGTTCCGCCCGGCCCTGTCCTCCGTTCGGGCGTGCCAACAATGCCTGCACCGGATGGGTGTCATAGCGCCGCTCGGCATCCTGCAAAACAACCGGCAACGCGGCGGCCGCTTCGGCAATCAACTTGACGGCGCGAAATCCAATCGGATTGCCGATGAATCCGGCCCGGGTCAGCGACACCACATCACGCGGGGACCAGGCCACACGACCGGCACCGGACATCGCCAGCACGCGACCCGTGGCCGAGGCTTTCACCTCGGTCGGCGCCTCGTCCGGCTTCGCACGGCTCAAAAATTCAAACATCCAAAACTCCTCGGTGCCAGTCGCTTGGGCCAGTCGGTCATGACCGTCTGCGATCCATGAAAAACAATTTGCATCCGAATGATTACGAAGCCGGAACAGCACCGCACGGTGCCCTCCGCAACACCGTCAAAGCCCGCGTATACTGGGGTTGCGCCATTTCACAGCCGGTTCAATCATCAGATCATGCAACGCCCAGACCAATGCATCGACGCGGTCTGGTGAACCTTTTCCATCGAATCCTCGGGTGGTCATCTGGCACATCTGGTCCTCCAGCGCGCCCAATCCACGCGCGTGGAAAACGCGACCTTGCTCATAAAGGGCTGCAATGGGTTCAGCCCGCGCCGACTTCCCCTTTGAGGCATGAACAGATCGATAGGACACCAGCGGATCAATCTGCCTGACGACAGCCTCCACCATATCGCCACCCTGGTTCACCTCCGCGACCAATCGGTCGGCATCATAATGGTCCATGGCATCAATGGCAGCTTGCGCCCAGTCGGTCGGGCTGGCTGCGCTGCGTGTCAGATCTGCCAGAACATAGGCGCGCCAGTCCTGAACAGGACCCGCCATTGTAACACCCGCCACAACGATACCGCAATCATCGGAACCCGCATGAGATGTCCCGGGTGGATCAATGGCGACAACCACGCGATCAAGGGTCGGAAAGCCCGCCAACTGACAATCCGCCAATTGTCGCGCCCGCCACAACGCACCTTCGACATCCTCAATCAAAGCACCCTCAATCTCCTGACGACCAAGCGAGGTACCGCCGTAACGTGCCTCGATCTCTGTCAGAAAGCTTTCTGCCAAATTGGCACGATTGGCCTGGGTCGGGGCATGGGTCACCACCGTAGATGGCCGCGCCAACACATCACGCAAGGCCCCATTGCGGCGGGGTGTTGTGGTCACGCAAGCGCGCGGGTCATCCCCCAGGCGCAGTCCAAACTGCAGCATATCCCATGTCTCTGCCCCCCGACGCCACTTGGCCAACTCATCAACCCAGGCAGCGTCAAATTGCGGACCACGCAGGCTTTCCGGCTCATGCGCCGAAAACAACTGCGCGGTCGCACCATTGGGCCAGATCAACATCCGGCGGCCCGGCACCCATTCAGGCTGCCGATCCGGCGGCGACACGGCCATGATGCCACTTTCGCCAAACACCATGACTTCGCGGGCCTGCTCAATCGTCTCGGCGATCAGCGCGACACGGTGCGCCGCACCGGGGACCGCCGGACGTGGTCCCTCAACCATGGTCCGCACCCACTCTGCCCCGGCACGGGTCTTACCAGCACCACGCCCACCCAGGATCACCCATGTACGCCAGTCGCCCTCAGGTGGCACCTGATGCGGCATCGCCCAGAAATCAAACAAATATGGCAGCGCGGCAAGCTGCTCAGAGGTCAGCGTCGCCAGAAAGCTTTTCTGCCTCGATGGCTGCGCGGAGGCGATCAAGCTGGCCCCCGATCTCAGCGCGAACTGCTTCGAAATCAGTGTCATCGACGCCGACAGGTTTTCCTTGGTAAGCATGAATTGTCTCCTCAATCGCCACCACCCTGCGATGCGCAGCCTCTAATTCATTCAATTTGGCAATAACGGCCTGCGAATTCTCGCCGCCCGAAGCTTCAAAAGTCGCAATCGTCTGATCAAGGGCACCGTGAATACTGGCAAACAACCGGGAAATCTCAGTCAAACGCTCAAGCGTCTCATCTGGGCCTTCAACAGCCCGTACGTTCAATTCATTCATGATTTAGTGGCCTGTAAGGATGCTTCCGTTACAGTCGAGAGCCGTAGCCGCAAAAGCCTGCAAAACCACGTCTTCTAGCCGGGCGAAACTACGACTTCGCCACATATAAAGTCAATCAATCTGGGGTTGTGAGCGCGACGGTGACTTCAGAAACTGTTAACTTTTACAGAAACTTAACCATCGCTTGCGCGTTCAGCCTCGATCTCGCGCCAGCGGGCAACATTGCGATTGTGATCGTCAAGATTGGTCGCAAACGCATGGCCACCGGTCCCGTCGGCAACAAAGAAAATGTAATCCGTTGTGTCGGGATTCAGGGCCGCCTCAATGCTGGCCCGGCCCGGGTTGGCAATCGGCGTTGGCGGCAAGCCTTCGATCACATAGGTATTCCAAGGTGTCGCAGCGCGCAGCTCACTCTGGCGCAATCCGCGCCCCAGAACACCTTCGCCTTGGGTAATGCCATAGATCACCGTTGGGTCCGTCTGCAGCCGCATCCCGCGGTTCAGGCGGTTTACAAAGACACTTGCCACCTGACGGCGCTCCTCGGCGACACCGGTCTCCTTTTCAACAATACTGGCAAGGATCAGCGCCTCTTCCGGTGTCGAAATTGGTAGATTATCGGCGCGCGATGCCCATGTTTCCGCCAGAATCTCTTCCTGCGCGGACTGCATCTGATCAAGGATTGACGAAACCGCCTCACCTTCACGCAAGTCATAACTGCCAGGGGCCAGGAAACCTTCCGGCGGGGTCTCGGTGACATCGGTGCGCAGAACATCCAACTCGCCCAAGGCATAGGCCACCTGCCAACTCGTCACGCCTTCCGCCACAGTCACACGATAGGTCGTATCGGCAGATTGGCGTATCTCTGCATATTCCGCAGGCACTTCCAGATCTTCCGCGTTAAAGCTCACAATCTCGACAAAGCGGTTTGTGGCAGGATCCAACTCGCGGACATCCACCAGCGTCCGGTTCACACCAACCCGGTAAATTACTTCCGTCCCGCAGGTATTGCGCCCACCCTTGGTGACGATATCGACAATATCTTCCATAGAGGCATTTTCAGGAACTCGAAAACTCCCAGCCTTCAACAAACGGGATTTGTCGGAGTAATCCGCACCCATCCGAAATATCACGGGCGAGGTAACTGCGCCCTTCTCCTCCAACTGCGCGGCAAGCGACCGCATATTCGACCCGGATGGCACCTGCAGGCACATCGCCTGCTCCAACGGCCCGGCGCTACGATATTGGCTTGTGCCCCAACTGACGGCCCCGACCAACAGAAACAGGGCGACAATCAGAAAGGTCAACGCGTTGGCCGCGATATGGCGCCACATCAGTCAACTTTCCCAAAGACGACGCTGGCATTCGTGCCACCAAAGCCAAAGGAATTTGACAAGGCGACATCAATCCGGCGCTCACGCTTGGCATTGGCGCATAGATCAACCTCGGTCTCGACATCAGGATTATCCAGATTGATTGTTGGCGGGGCAACTTGATCGCGAATAGCGAGGATCGAAAATATTGCCTCAATCGCGCCCGCAGCGCCCAACAGATGACCCGTGGCCGATTTCGTCGAAGACATTGTCAGTTTTGCGGCGGCCTCGGGTCCGACCAGCCGTTCAACAGCGCCCAACTCAATGGTGTCAGCCATGGTCGATGTACCATGGGCATTTACGTAATCAATCTGGCTCGGCTCGATACCGGCGTTGCGGCAGGCGGCACGCATAGCGCGCTCAGCGCCTTCATGATCAGGGGGCGGTGCGGTGATGTGATATGCGTCACCGCTCAGCCCGTAACCCAGCACCTCGGCATAAATCCGGGCACCGCGCGCCTTGGCGTGTTCATATTCCTCCAGCACAACAATGCCAGCCCCCTCACCCATGACAAACCCGTCACGGTCCTTGTCCCAGGGGCGGCTGGCCTTGGTCGGATCATCGTTATGTTCCGTGCTCAGCGCCTTGCAGGCGTTGAACCCGGCAATCCCGATCTCGCAAATGGCAGCTTCCGCACCCCCGGCGATCATCACATCTGCATCGCCATGCTGGATCAACCGGGACGCATCGCCAATCGCATGGGCACCGGTCGAACAGGCGGTGACAACAGCGTGGTTGGGGCCACGAAACCCGTACTTGATCGACACCTGACCGGAAATCAGGTTGATCAGCGCGCCCGGCACAAAGAACGGGGAAACACGGCGCGGGCCCTTCTCTGCCATCATCACGGCGGTATTGGCGATAGAATTCAAACCACCGATACCCGACCCGATCATGACCCCCGTCCGCTCAAGGCTCTCACGGTCCTCAGGGGCCCAACCCGCATCAGTAATCGCCTGCTCTGCAGCGGCCATGCCGAACAGGATAAAGGTATCAACCTTACGCTGCTCCTTGGGCTCCAGATACTTATCAGCATTAAAGGTGCCGTTGGTTCCGTCGCCCAAAGGCACCTCGCAGGCATATTCTGTTGTCAGACGGCTGGGATCGAATCCCGTGATACGCCCTGCCCCGGACTGCCCGTCCAGTATCCGCTCCCAACTCGCGTCCACCCCATCCGCAAGGGGTGTCACCAGTCCAAGGCCTGTTACTACTACGCGACGCATATTCTGCCCTCACCTCTTGGCGTATTTGGCACCACTGATACCCCAGCCTGCGGCTCAGGGGCAAGGGCGGGCGGATCATTCCAGCCAGTCACCGCCTGCAGCGTTTCACCGGCCATTAACGCTTGGCGTTTAACTCGGAAACCAATACCGGCCCGGAGACGACGATGCGATCACTAACCGCCGTTCTGACTGTTGTGATATGCCTGTGCAGCATGGCGAACATGGCACGGGCGAACTGCGCCGTCATTGATGCGGTCGATAATCTACACGCAGTCCAAACCAGGCTTGCACGCGATACACTCTCTCCAATGTACGTGTCTGACATACGCTTCTTGCGCGCCCAACTCGGTGTGATTGCCGACCAGCAGGTGCAAACCGCAATAGGGGCAGGTCCGCTGACTGGCAAGGGAGCGACATTCGCCCGATTCATGCGAAACACAAGGGAACTGGTGCAGCGCGCGAGCATTGATGACCCATTGCAGGCCCGAGTCTTCTTCAGCAACCCGGAGGTGCAGGCGGACTTGCAGGCGGTCGGAAGATTCCTTGGCGATATGCGCTGCACTGAAAGCCAGATCGCAGCCGATGCCGCAACGGCACGGCCAGACAGCGATGATAGTGCGGCAGAGGTTCTGCGCAACGCCGCGAAAGAGGTTCTGGACCCAACCAATATCCTTATAGTCTCGACCATCATCATAGCTGGCATCGCCGGGACCAAGGTGATTTCGGCATGGATTGCGCTGCGACGCCGCCGGACCAAGCGGCATCCAGCGAAATTCGAAACGAAGTATTTGATCAACGATCAAACAAAATACGGCGTGCTCCACGACATCAGCGGATATGGGGCCAAGCTTGCACAAGACACCGCGACACCGCTTACAGAAAAAAGCGCGATCAGCATTCTGATATTTGATGAATGGATTGCAGGAACCGTACAGTGGAGCAATTCACACTATTCCGGCATCAATTTCAAAACCACATTGCGGCAAGGCGTCGTGCGCAAGGTCTCAAAGAATGTCACCGCGCGCGAAACCGGCAAGACACAAAAAAACGGCGCCCGCAGGGGACGCCGCTCTGAAACGATCGTCTAGCGCTTACTGGGCGCCGTTGATGAACTTCACCGCATCACCAAATGTCTGGATGGTCTCGGCGGCATCATCAGGGATTTCAATGCCGAATTCTTCTTCAAAGGCCATGACCAGTTCGACTGTGTCCAGGCTGTCAGCACCAAGATCATCAATGAAGGACGCAGATTCCGTCACTTTGTCTTCTTCAACACCAAGATGTTCTACAACGATCTTGCGCACGCGGTCAGCAACGTCGCTCATGTCAATTCCTCTTGTCTTTCTGGGTTTGCACCCGTTTTTACCTTTGGGCGTCAGCCCGTCTTCGTGCCCCACAAGGGGCTTCACCAATCTGCGCATTCACTGACTGACGTGAGATACATGCACCTTTCGGCAAATCTGCGTGGCCTATATCAGAGAATTCCGCTCAGGCAAACGGTTTCGCGCCGCCCGGTCAGAACATGGCCATGCCACCGTTCACATGCAAGGTGGTACCGGTGACATAAGCTGCTTCAGGGCTTGAAAGATACAGTACGGCAGCCGCAATCTCGTCGGCGTCACCCATCCGTCCAGCGGGAACTTGCGTAAGAATTCCGGACTTCTGATCGTCAGTCAACTTGTCGGTCATGGCCGTTGTAATAAACCCCGGTGCCACACAATTGACGGTAATACCCCGGCTGGCGACCTCATAGGCGATGGATTTCGACATTCCCACCATACCCGCCTTGGACGCAGCATAATTCGCCTGCCCCGGATTGCCTGTGGCACCTACAACGGACGAAATATTCACGATCCGGCCCCAACGCGACTTCATCATGCCGCGGATCACACCCTTGCATAGGCGCATAGTCGAGGTCAGGTTGACCTCCAGCACCGATGCCCATTCCTCATCCGACATGCGCATGAAGATATTGTCGCGTGTGATGCCTGCATTATTCACCAGAATATCGACGGAGCCCATCGCATCGGCGGCCTGTTTCGGCAGGGCATTTACAGCTTCGGCATCGCTCAGGTTGCACGGCAACACATGGGCGCGCTCGCCCAATTCTGCGGCCAGCGCCTCTAGCGGATCAACCCGCGTACCAGACAGCGCGACCGTGGCGCCAGCAGCGTGCAGGCCTTTCGCAATGGCTGCACCGATACCGCCCGACGCACCGGTGACTAGCGCATTCTTTCCTGTCAACTCAAACATATATGACCCCTTCTTTATGCATTTATGGCGGCGACTGCGGCGACAACATCTTCCGGCGTGCCAACCGCGCTTACCGTGACGGCGCGATCAATCCGCTTTACCATCCCGGAAAGCGCCTTGCCTGCTCCAATCTCGTAAATCTCAGTCACACCTTTCGCAGCCATGTAGGCCACACTCTCACGCCAGCGCACCGAACCCGTGACCTGTTTGATCAGCAGCGTCCGGATTTCTGCCGGATCGGTCACCGCTTCAGCGGATACATTGGCCACCAGCGGCACCTGCGGGGCGACGATCTGCACGTCTTCCAATGCTTGCGACATCACGTCAGCAGCCGGGGCCATCAGGCTACAATGGAAAGGTGCGCTGACCGGCAGCAGAACCGCGCGCCTGGCCCCCTTCTCCTTGGCAATCTCAACGGCACGTTCCACCGCCGCCTTGTGACCGGATACAACCACCTGCGCGGGATCATTGTCGTTGGCCGCCTCACACACCTCACCCTGTCCAGCCTCTTCGGCCACGGCGCGGGCTGTCTCAAAATCCAGGCCCAGCAGAGCAGCCATAGCCCCAACACCCACCGGAACAGCCTCTTGCATGGCTGTTCCGCGGGTCCGCAACAGTTTGGCGGTGTCCGCCACACTCAACGCGCCGGCAGCGGCAAGGGCGGAATACTCACCCAGCGAATGACCGGCCACAAAGGATGCTGCTGTATTCGAAACGCCCTCAGAATCTAGCGCGCGCATCGCCGCCAATGAGGTCGCCATCAACGCGGGCTGGGCATTGCGTGTCAGGGTCAGGTCGGCAATATCGCCTTCCCAGATCATGCCGGACAAATCTTCGCCCAGCGCGTCATCAACTTCATCAAACACGGCCCTGGCCGCAGGATAGGCATCAGCCAACGCCTTGCCCATGCCAATCGCCTGCGCTCCCTGGCCCGGAAATACAAATGCCCGCATGGGCCCCCCTCCTGTCATTCTTGTTTCTTGTCCTTGGCTTACCCTGCTCGCGACCGCCGCACAAGCGAACTGCAAACTGATCAGCGGCGCACAGGCCATGCGCAAAACAGGGTACTAGGCCCGCCACAACGACAGTGTTAGCGTCCGGTCAACCAGTACGGGAGAAAACGATGCCAGCGACAAACAGCCAAACGACCTATGGAACCGTGACCAAGATATTCCATTGGCTGACGGCCTTGCTGATTCTGACGGTGATCCCGCTTGGTGCGATTGCCAACCGGCTGCCTTATGAAACAAACGAACAACTCGCGCTGAAGGCGCAGCTCTTTTCCTTTCACAAAACGCTTGGGGTGATCATCTTCGTTGTGGCGCTTGGCCGGATCCTTTGGGCGCTGACCCAAACCAAACCCGGCGGGCTGCATCCGGATCGCAAAGGCGAAACAATGCTGGCCGAACTGGTCCACTGGCTGCTTTACCTCTCACTCGTGGCCGTTCCGCTGACCGGCTGGATACACCACGCCGCGACCAGCGGATTCGCCCCGATCCTGCTGCCCATCGGTCAGGATTTACCGCTGGTCCCGAAAAGCGAAGGCGTGTCGGAACTCTTTGCATCACTGCACTGGATCTGGAGCAAGATCATGGTCGCCGCGGTCCTGCTGCATATAGCGGGCGCCCTCAAACACCAGATCGTTGATAAGGACGCCACGCTGCGCCGCATGTGGTTCGGGCAAAGGGAAACACCAGCCGTACAGGCGCATGCGGGCAGCCTGTTTGCGCCCATCACCGCCATCGTCATTTTCGGCCTCGCAACAGGCGCAGGGGCCGCCGCCGGCCTATTCACTCATGAGGAAGGCAGCACCGGCCCCGAGCTGGCAGAGGTTACCTCTGAATGGACCGTGACAGACGGCACCCTGGCAATCACCGTAACGCAACTGGGAAGCGCGGTTCAGGGCAGTTTCGGCGACTGGACCGCAGCGATCAGCTTTGATCCGGATGGCACCGGCGTTCTGGGCGATGTGACCACAACCGTCGCAATTACGTCCCTGACCCTCGGCTCGGTCACCAATCAGGCGATGGGCGCTGACTTCTTCAACGCGGAAAGCTTTCCGACTGCAACGTTTCAGGCCGATATCACAGCGGCCGAAACGGACTATGTGGCCGATGGGACGCTGACGATCAAAGACAACACTGTACCCGTCACCCTGCCCTTCACGCTGGATATCGCTGACGATACCGCCACGATGACAGGCCAACTCGCCCTCGACCGAAGTGACTTCGGCATCGGGCAAAGCATGAACGATGAAACCAATCTGGGCTTCCCGGTAATGGTCGATATCAACCTGACGGCCACCCGGGGTGCCGAATAAAGAAAGGCCGCGCAGTATAACCTGCGCGGCCTCTGGTGTTCTATTCGTGAGGGGTTATTCGGCTTTCATCGCCTCAACCGAAATCATCACCTCGACCTCGTCGCTGACGAAGGGGGCGAAACTTCCCACCTCGAAATCGGACCGGACCAGCGTAGTGGTTGCATCAAAACCGGCCCATTCTTTTTCCGCCATCGGGTGCATGCCGGTCTGGTTTAACTTGGCATCCAGAACGACTGATTTGGTGATCCCGTTCAGCGTCAGATCACCTGTGATCATGGCAGTGTCATCGCCGGTCACTTCGATATTGGTGGATGTGAATGTGACCATCTCGTCTTCACCGGCGCCAAAGAAATCCTCGCCCATGAAATGGTCAAACCGTGCTTCCCAGCCGGTGAACATGCTGCGCACGGGGAACGATACGCTGACAGAAGAAGCGCTAGGGTCTTCCTGATCGAACGAAATGGTACCCTCAAACCCCGAGAACATGCCCCAGGTCGTTGAATAGCCAAGGTGATCATAGCTGAACAGGATCTGGCTGTGGCTGGCATCCAGCACATAATCCTCAGCAGAGGCAAAAGCCGGGGCGGCAAAGCTGGTTGCAAAAAGTGTCGCGGCAGTGAGCATCGTTTTCATCGCATATCTCCAAAGGTGAGCGTTATGACCCTTAGAGATAGCGTTGCCTGCGACAAGGCAATCCTGCAATTTCGAACAAATTGTGTTCGGCAGACCGTATCAGGCTGCCATTTCGCGCAGTGTCTGCGGAACGACCATCAGATCATGCCCCAAACGGTCGCGCAGGCCGATCAGTTGCGCCTCGCTTCCTTCGGCCACGGGGACAGTCTGGGTGGTGTTACGATAGCGCAGCACCAGATTGCTCATGCCTGTATCTTCGTTGTAGTCCAGAAACACGCCGCCGATGCTGTCAAAACCATAGCATCCAACGGTCGTCGGGTTGCCTGCCCGGTTGCAGATCACCTCGCGGATTTCACCAACGCTATTGTCGACATGCAGTTCCGTCCGGGTGCCACGGCTGGCAAACCACAAAAGATAGGCGGCAACAGCACCAAACAAGGTCGCCGTGCCAACGCGAAACACGCCGAGGTCGCCGTCAAACATCATTGTTGGCATGATCAGAATACCGAAACCGGCCGTCAGAAAACAGGCGCCGAAAAAGAATGACAGGACTTGCGACAGCATCACGCCCAAGGACGGACCACGACCGGATCGCACGATATATCCCCAATAGGTGTCTTCGACTTCGAAGGTCGACGGCCGTGCCAGCCGCTGGTGTTTTTTCTGTACTGAGACGTTCGTATTGCTCATCTCGGCGCTCCTTGCCCGCTTCCAGACTATTTGATGGTCGGCAATCACGGCCATAAATGGGCAAGGTCAAGGCATCGTTAAGAAATCTGCGATTGTTACCGCAACGCCACGAATACAAGGGTTGCATGGCCGAAAATGGGCTGTATAAGGCCGCATCCTTCTGCGAACGTTATGAACTGCGCAGTCTCTCGTGGGTGGGGTGCAGAAGGTTTCACTGCCCCTCTCTTTGAAATGCGCCGATATATGAACTGGAGTAAGCATGCCGCTATACGAGCATGTCATGATTGCGCGTCAGGATCTTTCCAACACGCAAGCTGAAAGCCTCATCGAACATTTCGGAACCGTTCTTGCCGACAACGGCGGCAAGTTGCTGGAGAACGAATATTGGGGCGTCAAGACGATGGCCTACAAGATCAACAAGAACCGCAAGGGGCATTATGCCTTTCTGCGCACCGATGCACCTGCCCCTGCCGTGCAGGAAATGGAACGCCTGATGCGCCTGCATGAAGACGTCATGCGCGTCCTGACCATCAAGGTCGACGCCCACGAAGAAGGCCCCTCGGTACAGATGCAAAAGCGCGAAGAACGTGGCGACCGCCGCGAACGCCGCTGATCAGGAAAGGACCATAAATCATGGCAACAAAACCATTTTTCCGCCGTCGCAAGTCTGATCCGTTCGAGGGTGATAACGCCCCCAAGATCGACTACAAGGACACACGCCTGCTGCAGCGCTACATCTCCGAGCGCGGCAAGATCGTGCCCGCCCGTATCACCGCTGTCGGTGCCAAGAACCAGCGTCGTTTGGCCCAGGCCATCAAGCGTGCGCGTTTCCTGGCCCTGCTGCCCTACGCCGTAAAGTAAGGAACGCATCATGGAAATCATTCTACTTGAGCGCGTCGCCAAGCTTGGCCAGATGGGCGAAGTTGTGTCCGTCAAGGAAGGCTATGCGCGCAACTACCTTCTGCCGCAGGGCAAGGCGCTGCGCGTGAATGCCGCCAACATGGCCCGGTTCGAGGCTGAAAAGGCCCAGATGGAAGCCCGCAACCTCGAAACCAAGAAAGAGGCCGATGCGTTGGCCGCAAAGCTGGACGGACAGAAGTTCATCGTCATCCGCTCTGCATCCGACGCTGGTTCGCTTTATGGCTCTGTCACCACCCGTGACGCCGCCGAAGCCGCGACCGAGGCTGGTTTCAGCATCGACAAGAAACAGGTCGTGCTGTCCGGTGCGATCAAGGAACTGGGCCTGCATGACGTGGTCGTCCACCTGCACCCGGAAGTCGAGGCGACAATCACTCTGAACGTGGCCCGGTCTCCGGAAGAGGCTGAACTGCAGGAAGCCGGCAAATCTATCGCGGAACTCGCTGCCGAAGAAGAAGCCGCTGCCGAGTTCGAAATTCAGGAACTGTTCGACGATATCGGTGCCGCAGCATCTGACGACGAAGAACTGGCTGAAACTGCCGGCGTCGAGACTGAGGCACCGGCTGAAGAGACAGACGAAGACTAGACAATCGTCACGGATTAAAGAGAAAGGCCGCTTGGTAAGAGGCGGCCTTTTTTGCATCCGTCGTCTGGATTTTCCGATCATAATCCCTCATTTTTTGCACGAAAGCTCAGTTCCCTTCAGAGCTTCAAGTCCGCTGTGTTCTAAGTGACACCTGTCGGCACAAAACCGCAAACCCTGTATTCACGCATTTTTTATCGTACACACGGACTGTATACGTCGGTGCACTAAAACATTGAAAACTGCGGACGAAATATTGGCCAGTGCAGCCTGTAATTAGGGTGCTTAACGAACGAAGAACCGCTCAGCACTAAGGAACTATAATGAAGAATATCGCTAAATACGCTGGCCTAGTTAGCATAAGCGCACTGACAGCCTGTGGATCATCGGGATCGGGTACTGACACCACCGTCCCTGTTGCTCAGGCATCGACCGGTTTTGCGATGGCCGGTCAAACGGAAAGGGGCGGAGTAACATTCACAAAAAGAGGTATGGCTTCGTATTTCGAGACAGGGGATTTTTCCGGTTTGGTTGCCGCTGGGCCATTCAGCGAAGAGGAAATAGACTATACAGTCGATAGTTTTGCACTCGCATCACATGACATTACCGTCGCTATCAGTGACGATGAAGAAGAAGTCATTTTCACAATTGACGGCACAACTTACACGCTGGCGCGCTATATTGACCCGGAAGAGCCCGATGAAATCCTCTATCTCTTTACCGATGACAACGGCTATGCTGGAATTCAATTCATAGCCATCAGTGATTTTGTAGATATCTTCGTCGCCGACGTGACGCTGACTGATGAAACAACCTTCATCCTTGATGTCATGGGCTTTGATACCGATCCTTCAATTATCGCGGCAGAAAGCGGCACCGCAACGTATCTCGGAGAGGTCAGCATCATTGGCGAGCGCCTTAGCACGGTAGACCCCAACAGCCCAGATGAAGGCGGATTTGACGAGATTTCCGGTGAACTGACACTGACCGCCGATTTTGGAGCCAGCAATATCTCAGGCAGCGCAATCTTGGAAAATGGTGCCGACGACATGCCACTGGTCGAGACGGTTACCTTTGAAAACGCGGCCATCGATGGCAATGGCTTCTCTGGCAGCGTAACGTCCGATGATGAATTCTTCATGCCAGGGCAAAGCCTTGGAGACGTAACATATAGTGGCAATTTCTATGGTCCAAATGGTGAAACCGTCGCCGGTTCGATTACCGGTGAAATGCTGATCGATGGCGAAGATCCCCTGCTCTTGCTTGGCTATTTTGGCGCAGACGAACAGCCAGCTAGTCCCTGATACCGCAGGGACGGATACTGAAAATGTATTGCGCATCAATATCATCGAAGCAGTAACGTTTGTACGAAGAAGGCCGCTCTCGAAGGGAGCGGCCTTTATCTTGAGTGTATTTGTTTGATGGAATTCGCTCACAAGGCCAGCGATCTCAACGCCAGCAACGACGAGCAGTCGTATGAGCAAAAGATTGCAACATGCCCTTGTGACACGGCGCTCCCAGATGTCTACTGACAACAATCAAAGCAACTGGGGGTTATCATGTCACTACGTCTAAACCGTCGTCATTTCATCGCCGGATCGGCAGGTCTGATCGCGATGCATCCGTTTTCCGTCAATGCCGCCACAGGTCAGGCGCATCTACGCCTGATGGAAACGACTGACCTGCATGTCCATGTTTTTCCTTACGATTATTACGCCGACCGGCAGGTCGATACTGTCGGGCTGAGCCGCACGGCGAGCATCATTGAAGGGGTGCGCGCGGAGTCGACCAACTCCATGCTGCTCGACAACGGCGACTTTCTGCAGGGCAACCCGATGGGCGATTACATCGCCTATGAAAGGGGCATGAAGGAAGGCGACATGCACCCTGTCATCACCGCGATGAACACGTTGGGGTTCGATGTCTCGACCCTTGGCAACCATGAGTTTAACTATGGCATCTCGTTCCTGATGAAATCGGTATCTGGCGCCGCCTTCCCCATCATTTCTGCCAATGTTATCAAGGAGATGGGGGCGTCACCCACCGCAGACACGACGCTGGTCCCGCCCTACGTGATCCTTGACCGTGAAATTACGGATGGCGACGGCAACACCCACCCGATCAAAATCGGCCTGATCGGGTTCGTCCCACCGCAGATCATGAACTGGGATCGCAAGCATCTGGAAGGCAATGTGCAGGCCCGCGATATCATCGACAGCGCGCGTGCCTATGTGCCACAGATGAAGGAGCAAGGTGCTGATATCATTGTCGCTTTGGCCCATTCGGGGATTGGTGCTGCCGATCACGAGGACGGGATGGAAAACGCCGCGATCCCGCTCGCTGCAGTGGACGGGATCGATGCGATCATGACCGGGCACAGCCATCTGGTGTTCCCGTCCTCCAACTATGACGACTGGGCTGGCGTTGATGTCGGCGCAGGGACCATCGGCGGCAAACCCGGTGTCATGGGCGGGTTCTGGGGCAGCCATATGGGGCTGGTCGACCTGCTGCTGGAACGCGACGGCGACAGCTGGCGCATCCTGTCCCACACGTCAGAGGCTCGCCC
Organism: Yoonia sp. R2-816; assembly: GCF_046762905.1. Lineage (NCBI taxonomy): Bacteria > Pseudomonadati > Pseudomonadota > Alphaproteobacteria > Rhodobacterales > Paracoccaceae > Yoonia > Yoonia sp. R2-816. The sequence goes on from NZ_JBKQXN010000138.1 coordinate 22,465, forward strand.
CATTTCCCGCCGCGAAGAGGATCGCAGCATCACAGCGCTGGTCGATGATTATCAGCCGGTTCTGGACTCGATCCGGGATATCCATGAAGAAACATTGACTTACGTGCGCACTGCGGTGGGTAAAACCGCGGCCCCTCTGCACTCCTATTTCGCGTTGGTGGCGGATGACCCATCGGTTCAGATCGTGTCCAACGCCCAACGCTGGTATATCAAAGAACAGATGGTCGGCACCGCATATGAGGGTCTGCCGATCCTGTCCGCCGCCGCCCCGTTCAAGGCCGGTGGTCGCGGCGGGCCGGAATATTTCACCGATGTTCCCGTCGGCGATGTGGCGATCAAGAATGTCGCGGATCTGTATCTATATCCCAATACTGTACGGGCGGTTAAGGTCACGGGCGCGCAGGTCAAGGATTGGCTGGAACGCAGCGCGGGCATGTTCAATCAGGTGGATGCGGGCGCGCAGGATGCCGTCCTGCTGAACCCGGATTTCCCCAGCTACAATTTCGATGTGATGGACGGGGTGACCTATCAGATCGACCTGACCCAGCCATCGAAATTCGACCGCGAGGGGGCGGTGATCAACCCTGATGCCAACCGGATCGTGAACCTGCAGTTCAATGGCGAACCCATTGATCCCGATCAGGAATTCATCATTGCCACCAACAATTACCGCGCTTCTGGCGGCGGCAGTTTCCCCGGCACAGGCGACACGATCATCTTTGAAGGGCCCGACACGAACCGCGATGTGATCGTGCGCTACATCGTCGATCAGGGCACGATCGATCCCAAGGCCGATGCCAACTGGTCGTTCAAACCGATGCCGGGCACCACGCTGATGTTCGAAACCGGCCCGGCAGGGGCGGCCTATGCCGATGATGTGGCGGGCATGAAAATCGCGCCCGCTGGCACGTCTGACACCGGCTTTGCCCTGTTCCGGATCGAGATGTGACGCAACGCGCGGTGGGTGCTGCGCGTGGACGCAACACCCACCGCACCCCATTCTTGCGAATCACCCGTTAACACAGGGGTTTTTGCCGAAATGGCCGGTCGGCATCGCGTCGGCAAAACGTCGGATTTGCGTCGGACCCTAATCACCGAAACCCCCGAATTAACGCAGCGCCCGGTCGAATTCTGAACCGCCCGTTAAGGTTTCGCCACAACCCGCCCCGATCAAATGACTTGCCAAGTCACCCCTGCCCCGGACAGTATCCGGGGATTATCAGGCCGCCGGTCCGTGGTACATTTTGATGCGCCCAACTGTTTTTGATGTTGCCGTTGTTGATTGTTTCACACATTGCGCGCCTGTTTTTCCGCTCGTCACGGGCGGCACTTACGCGAGGGGGGAAATCGCATGAATTTGAGACCTGATCCAACATTCCATCCAACGGCCCGCATGGCCATGGAGGCCCCGGTTGAAACACTGGCCTTCACCCTGATGCTCAGCCCCGATGGTAGTCAGCCTGACGGCCTGGCCGTGGTGGATGTTGATCCAAGCTCCAAAACATATGGCCAGATCGTGCACAGCCTGTTCATGCCCAACAAGGGCGATGAATTTCACCATTTTGGCTGGAACGCCTGTTCATCGGCCCTGTCACCGCTGACCGGCCACGCCTTTCTGGAACGCCGCTATCTGATCATTCCCGGCATCCGGTCCAGCCGCATTTATGTGATTGATGTTAAAGAGCCGCTAAAGGCGAAGATTCATAAGATCATCGAACCGGAAGAGCTGTTCGCCAAAACCGGTTATTCCCGCCCCCACACGATCCATTGCGGACCGGAAGGCATCTATGTCTCCACCCTTGGTGGCGGCGGCAAGGATGGCACTGACGGACCGCCCGGCATCTTCATCATGGATTGCGAAACCTTCGAGATTCTGGGCCGGTACGAGATGGACCGGGGCATTCAGGACAAGCATTACGATTTCTGGTGGAACCTGCCCCGCGACTACATGGTCAGTTCCGAATGGGGCCTGCCGCCGCAATTCGAAAACGGGATCGTAGCAGAGGATCTGCTGTCGAACAAATACGGTCATACGATCCATTTCTGGGACCTGCGCGCCCGAAAATGCGTGCAAAGCATCGATTTGGGTGAAAACCATCAGATGGCGCTGGAGATCCGACCCGCCCACGACCCGGCCAAACAATACGGGTTCTGTGGGGTCGTTGTGGATACAACCAATCTGCAAGGCGCGATCTTTACCTGGTGGCGCAAAGATGACGGCACGTTCGAGGCCAAGAAGACCATCACGATTGATCCCGTTCCCGCCGATGCGGACGACCTGCCCGATCTGCTGAAAGGCTTTGGCGCCTGCCCGCCGCTGGTCACCGATATCGACCTGAGCCTTGACGACAAATACCTCTATGTCGCCTGCTGGGGCTTGGGTGAAATGCATCAGTACGATGTGTCCGACCCGATGAATCCGACGCTCGCGGGCAAGGTGGAAATCGGCGGGATCGTCAAGAAAACCAAGCACCCCAATGGCAAGGAGTTCGGCTATGGCCCGCAAATGGTCGAGATCAGCCGCGATGGCAAACGGGTCTACTGGACCAATTCGCTTTATTCCACCTGGGATGATCAGTTCTATCCGGGTGATCGCGGGGCCGCCATGGTCATGGCCGATGTGGGCGAAAACGGGGGGCTGACGCTCAACAGCGATTTCTGGGTCGATTTCCCGGACGGGTATCGCAGCCACCAGATCAGGCTGGAAGGGGGCGACTGTTCCACCGACAGTTTCTGCTATCCCAACGTCTAGACCTTGGAAGAGGCGCTATCGGTAACGGCCCTGTGGTGGGCTGTTATCGTTTCAGGCATTTATCACGGGGTAAATCCCGGCATGGGCTGGCCGCTGGCGGTCTCGGCGGCGCTGTTTGCACAGAAACGCGCAGCGCTTTGGCCCGCGCTTGGCGCACTGGCGCTGGGGCATTTTCTGGCCATGACCGCGATCCTGTTGCCGTTTTCGATGATGATCACACTTGTGGCATGGGAACGCGAAATCCGGATCGGTGCGGGCCTGCTCGTGATCGCGCTGGGGCTTTATCTGCTGATCACCCGCCGCCATCCGCGGTTTCTGGCGCGGGTCAAGCCCACGCAACTGGTCCTGTGGTCGTTTCTGGCGGCGATTGCCCATGGGGCCGGGCTGATGCTGGTCCCGATCTATCTGGGGCTGTGCGCCCCGTCGGACCTTGATGCTGGCCATCAGGCGGCAGGTGCGCTGATGGCCAGCAATATCGGCACCGCCTTTGCCGTGGCCACCGCCCATACCGCCGCAATGACGCTGGCGGGCGGCGCGCTGGCGGTGGGCATGTATCTGTGGCTGGGTCTGAATTTCCTGCGGAAATCCTGGTTCAACCTCAATGTGGTCTGGGCGCTCAGCCTGATCCTTGTCGGCGGGATCGGGGTGTGGTTAGCGCTTTAGCGGTCAAAGGTTTCCATCTGCAACGTAGCATCACAATATTCGCCATCATAGGTGCCGACCCAGATGTCGATGCGCCCGTCGATCGGCCGGGTCAGAACGATCCGCGGGTCCAGATTGCCGTTGTCGTCATCATCATAATACCAGTTGGTAGAGGCCGTGTTGATCAGCAGCGCGGCATCACATTCGCTGTCGAGACTGATGACCAGCTGATAGGGGCTCATCTTGGTCAGCTGAAATGAAAAGTCAGGCGCGGATGGAAAATACCCCGCACCGGTATCGGTCCCCGGACGGACATTCCGGCAATTCCAGATGTAATTGTCACCCCCGGCGATCACATCGAAACTGGCCGCAGCGTAAAGCTGCGGACCGGTCGCGCGATACGCCTCAGCCGGGGACAGATCGTAATCCGGGCAGGCGAATGCCCCGGTGGACAGCCCAAACAACGCCAAGGCGGCAAGACAGGGGGTTTTCATGACAAATCCTTTCACACACACACACAACAACCCCGACCCGCCTGCCCAGCCTGCCCGCAAAGAATGAAGATTTTGTGGCGCTGTTCAGGCGCTATTGCGCGCTGCGCCCATCAAAGATCACGGTGCAGGCCGCCTCGTCCCGGCGCAGCATGGTATCTTCGGCCCATGGATGCTGTCCGGCGGTATAGTTGCGCGCCATCCGGTCCAGATAGGCGGATGAGATATCTTTCATGGCCGCAAACGTGTCGTCCAGTGCTGCATCCATGGTGATACCCTGCGCGGCCGCATTGATGACAGCGTCACCATGAATGAAATAGCGCACCTTGCTGTCGATGATGGCAAAATCTTCCTCGCTGAACCCGTCAGGCCCGTAGAACTCGATTTGACTGCGGAAATATGCGGCACACCGGCGCAAGAGATAGCTTTGATCCATACCGTCATTCATCATCATCTGGGTCAGATCGGTCAGGGTCTCTGTCGCCTCGGCCGCGACGATGGCCACATCCAGCTTGACCTCAAGCGCGACCCGCTTTTCAGCCGGGCGGGTCCTGTCCAGAAAAACAAAGCCGACGTCATACTCCCCCACATCCGACACACGCGCACTGACAGTGAAGCGGTCGCTGAAGTAGTCATCCTGCAGCGGATCATCCAGCCGCCTGACACCGCGGAATGTGTGAGCAAGCGGGGCCTGATAGACGATATTGCCCGCCTTGTCGCGGATGTTGATGGAAAGCTCCATCTCTTGCGGGTTGTCGGGCTGGCCCGGATTGTGCTTGCCCACATTCGCCAGATAGATCACCGCGTCGATCTGTTCGCCGACCCGGTAGGTATTGCTGTCGCGGGTGCCCCAGCCGCCGCGTGCGTTGCGGGGACCTTCCTTGTCGACCAGATAAGCCTCAATCAGGCGGATCGGGTCCATGGCATCCTGTGCTTCCTGCAGGGTCATACCGCTCTCCTCAACACTAGTGGTCTGATCGCCAATCTCAATCGTCTGGGCGTTGTTCTGACTGGCGAGGGTCAGGGCTAGGATCGTCACCGCTTTCAGGGTGATGGACCGTTTGCTGAACATGGGATTAGCTCCTTTGTTGTGCGGTGTATCTATTCTGATAGTCTTGAACGATGTTCAAATATTGCATAAAGCCGCCCAGCGGTCAACAAAAATGAACGTCGTTCAATTATGTACAGCAAGCACAAAAAAGGGGCACCCCACCGGGCGCCCCTTATCGCTACTCTGATCAGAGCTGCGTTTATTCTTCTTCCAGCTTTTCAACGGCCTTTTGCAGGTCGTCCTTGCTGACTTCTTTGTCCTTCACGGCGGCCTGTTCAAAGATGTGGTCAACGACCTTGTCCTCGAACAATGGTGCCTGCAATTGCTGGCGGAACTGGGCGTTCTGCTGCACGAATTCAAAGAACTGGCGTTCCTGACCGGGATATTGACGCGCCTGGTTCATGATCGCCTGGGTCATTTCCTGATCGGTGACCTTGACCTCGGCCTTTTGACCGATATCGGCGAGCAACAGCCCCAGTTTCACCCGGCGCTCGGCCAGTTTGACATGCTCCTTGGTTGGCTCGATTTCGGGGTGATCATGGCCCTCAACGTCAGGATTTTCCTCATGCCACAGCTGGTGGGCGATCTGGCCTGCCTCGGCTTCGACCAGTGATGCGGGCAGGTCGAACTTGACCTTCTTATCCAGCGCATCCAGCAGGGCACGCTTGGCCACAGCACGGGAGGCACCGGTATATTCAGCCTCTAGCCGCTCGGTGATCTGCGCTTTCAGTGCGTCGAGATCTTCGGCCTGGAACTTCTTGGCCAGTTCGTCATCGATCTTGGGCTTCTTGGGACCGCGCACCTCTTTGATTGTGCAGGTGAAAACCGCCTTCTTGCCGGCAAGGTTTTCGGCCTGATAATCCTCAGGGAAGGTCACCTCGACATCTTTTTCGTCGCCAGCCTTGACCTTCAGCAACCCGTCTTCAAAGCCGGGGATGAAGGAGTTGGAGCCGAGAACCAGCGGATAATCCTCTGCCGCGCCGCCTTCGAATGGTTCGCCATCGACCTTGCCCACGAAATCCAGCACGACCTGATCGTCTTTCTTGGCCTGGGTTTTCTTGGCCTCATAGGTCACGGCCTGCGGGCTTTCGGCGAGGTTGTCGAGCGCCTCTTTCACCGAATCCTTGTCGGCCTTGACCACCAGACGTTCCAGCTTGATCTTGGAAAAATCGACCTCTTCAATCTCGGGCAGCTTTTCATAAGAGACCTCGACATTGACGTCGTCGCCTTCTTTCCAGTCCTCGTTGGTCATCTTCATTTCGGGCTGGGCGGCGGGACGGTCACCAGTTTCTTCCAGATGCTTGGTCAGGGCACCATCAATGCTTTCCTGCATCGATTCGCCCATCAGGCGCTGGCCAAATTGCTTGCGCAGCAGCGCCATTGGCACCTTGCCCTTGCGAAACCCCTTCATTTCCACAGAGGGCTGTGCCTCTTTCAGCTTTTCCTCGACTTTGGCGTCAAGTTCAGCTGCGGTGACCGTGATCGCGTAACCGCGCTTGAGGCCTTCGTTCAGGGTCTCGGTGACCTGCATCATATATCCTTCTTCATTCAACTATGGTGCGGGTGGAGGGACTTGAACCCCCACGCCTTGCGGCGCCAGAACCTAAATCTGGTGCGTCTACCAATTTCGCCACACCCGCATGATCTAAAAGGGGCAAGCCTGCGCCTGCCCCATGTTTGCGCGCTGTCTAGCAAAGGTCCGCGACGGATGCGAGAGGAAAAATCACCATGAAAAAAGCAGTTCCTTAACGTTTTCTCGCCATGTTTGGGGGCGCATATGGCGGCACGACCACTGCCCAGGATATCACGATGCGTTCGACGCCCCAAAATCACAGCGATCCGTTTCAGCCCGTTCTATCATCCGACATCGGGATCTGTGCCGGTACGTTGATCATGACGCTGGATGGCGAGTTGCCGGTGGAACATCTGGTTCCCGGCGACCGGGTGGTCACCCGTGACGGCGGCGTTTGTGTGCTGAAGAATGTCACCGCCCGCCGCGCCAAGGTGCGTCCGTTGGTGATCAAGGGCGGTTCGCTGGGCCATACCCGCCCCGGTCTTGATATGGTCGTGACACCGGCCACCCGCATTCATATCCGCGACTGGCGCGCGCCGGTTCTGTTCGGTGCCGAAAGCGCCGATGTCGAAGCAAGCCGCCTTGCCGATGGTGAATTCGTCGCCCAGCAGAAATGGCAGGTCATGCAGGTCTTTGATCTGGAATTTGCCAGTGATCACATCATCTATGCCAACGGGGTCGAGATTGTGGTGCAGGCGGCCTGACGGCAGAGGCCCCGGATCAGGTCCGGGGCGGTTATATTGCAAGCAACCACCTATAATCCGAGGGCGCGAAAGACCTTTGGCAACTCCTCTGGCAGATCCTCGGCAATCAATCCCGGCCCGAAGCTGAGCGCGCATTCGGTATGCAGCCACGCCCCGGTTTCGGCGGCCTGCATCGGTTGAAACCCGCGCGCGAGCAGGCCGGTGATGAACCCCGCCAGCACGTCGCCGGAACCCGCTGTCGCAAGCCATGGGGCGGAGCGTTCGTAGACCGACGCATTGATGGAGCAGCGCCCTGACGGGTCGGCGATGACCGTATCGGGCCCCTTGAACAGCACGACGCAGCCCGCCCGCTTGGCCGCCTCGCGGGTGGCGTCGACTTTGGAATAGGCGGGACCTTTGGTGGCGGGGGCGTTCAATTTTTCGGCGATGTCAGGGAAGAGGCGGGCGAATTCGCCGGCATGCGGGGTGAGGATGCAGTTTTTGTGGAGTTTAGTGAAGAGGGTTTCGTCCTTTGCGATCAAGGTCAGCGCATCGGCATCCAACACAAGACGGCGCCCCGGGCCTGACCCGGGGCCTCGCGGCTTGGCCTCTGGTTGAGGTCCCGGGTCAAGCCCGGGACGGGTCTTCTCCAGTGCGGCGTCAAGCAGCTTGGCCTCCCGCGCGCCGGTCCCCAGTCCCGGCCCGAGGCAGAGCGCGTTCATACGGGTGTCCTGCAGGATATCGGCCAAAGCGTTCTCATCTTTGACACCCGTCAACATAATAGCATTCAACTGCACCGCATTCTCAATCAGCGCGGATGGTGGTGCGCCCACCGTTACGGCCCCTGCCCCAATGCGGATGGCACCGCGGGCCGCAAGGCGGGCGGCACCGCCTTTGCCAACACCGCCAGAGAGGATGAGGGCATGACCGTGGGAGTATTTGTGAAGCGACTTGGGATAAGGGTCACTACTGGTCTGATCTTTGCCAAGATAATTTCCCTGGGAATAGGCACTATTACTGTGACGTCTGGTCGGGGCTTCAGTGAGGTAACTATTAGAAGGAACTAGACTGCGAAGACCGATGTCGCAGACATGAATCTTGCTGCGCAATGCAGTTGCTTCATCAAGATAAAGGCCAATCTTCGCGAGATGAAAAGTGACAACCAGATGCGATGGCGCGACGGCGCCAAGTAACCTCCCGCTATCGGAACATATGCCGGTCGGTATATCGACAGATACGATCCGAGGGACGTCCGGTTGTTCTATGCATAGATCTCCATCGGCATGCATTCCAAACAGTGCTTCGGCCAATTCTCCGACAACCAATCGAGACAGGCCGGTCCCGAATATGGCATCGATAATGATGTCAGATTGCCAAAGCACCTGATTTAAGTTGAAGTCGTTCAATATCTGAACATGACCCAGCTCTGCCCACCGCTCATAATTCACCTTCGCATCCGGCGGCAGCTTTTCGGCATCCCCATACAGAAACACCTCAACGTCCCAACCGGCCTCTTTCAGCAACCGTGCCACCACAAACCCGTCGCCGCCATTGTTGCCGGGGCCGCACAACACGACGGCGCGGTGGCCTTGCTGATCATTTTGCGCCAAATGCTCCGGGGGTGAGCCGCGCAGCGGCGAGGGGGTCGAACCCCCTGCCCCGCCCGACGCCAGCGCGGACGGTTTTGGCGCAGCCAATTCCGGCCATTCGGCAAAAATCGCCTCCACCACTCCCCGGCCCGCCCTCTCCATCAGCTCCAGCCCGGTCACCTCTCCGCTGTCGATTGCGGCCTGCTCGATGGCGCGCATTTGGGCAGCGGTTAAGAGTTCGGTCATGGTTTCAGCACCTCAAGTTTTCAGAGCGCCCGATCAGTGGGCGAGTTGCACAAAAAACAGGCAAACGATATGCTTTCCCCTGACCAGCATGGGGTAAGGTTCGACCACGAATTGTCCCTTTGCAAGAGAAATGGTCTGACCACCACTGAAACACCAAACGGGAGTCGCGGGCCATGAAAAAGATCGAAGCGATCATCAAACCATTCAAGCTTGATGAGGTGAAAGAGGCGCTGCAAGAGGTTGGCGTGCAGGGTCTTTCGGTCGTTGAGGTCAAGGGCTTTGGACGCCAGAAAGGCCATACCGAACTCTATCGCGGCGCCGAATATGTGGTCGATTTCCTGCCCAAGGTGAAGATCGAGGTCGTCCTGGCCGACGATCAGGTCGATGGCGCCATCGAGGCGATCATCGGGGCCGCCAAGACCGACAAGATCGGCGACGGCAAGATCTTTGTGTCGTCCATTGAACAGGCCATTCGCATTCGTACCGGTGAAACCGGCGACGACGCGCTTTAATCCGTAATTCTACTACAAAAAGGGACATCATAGATGGACAACAAAGCTGTTCTGAAACTGATCAAGGACGAGGATGTCGATTATGTCGATATCCGCTTCACCGATCCGCGCGGCAAGCTGCAACACGTAACCGTGGTGGCCGATCTGGTGGATGAGGATTTCCTCGAAGAGGGCTTCATGTTTGACGGCTCTTCCATTGCTGGCTGGAAATCCATTGATCAGTCCGACATGAAACTGATGCCGCAGGCCGAAAGTGCCTATCTGGATCCGTTTTACGCGGAAAAGACGCTCTGCATTCACTGCAACATCGTCGAGCCCGACACGGGCGAAGCATACTCCCGCGACCCGCGCGGCACCGCCGTCAAGGCAGAGGCCTATCTGAAAGCATCCGGCATTGGTGACACCGCCTATTTCGGCCCCGAGGCTGAATTCTTTGTCTTTGACGATGTGCGTTTCAGCGTATCGATGAACAAGGTGTCCTATCAGGTTGATGCCATCGACGGCGCCTGGAACACCGACACCGAATACGAAATGGGCAATACTGGCCATCGCCCTGGCATCAAGGGTGGCTATTTCCCTGTGAACCCGATTGATGACGCGCAGGAAATGCGCTCTGAAATGCTGTCCACGATGAAGCGGATGGGCATGAAGGTCGACAAGCATCACCACGAGGTTGCATCCTGCCAGCACGAGCTGGGGTTGATCTTTGGCACGCTGACCTCTCAGGCAGACGATCTGCAGAAGTATAAGTATGTGATCCACAACGTGGCACAGGCCTACGGGAAATCCGCCACCTTTATGCCAAAGCCGATTGCGGGCGATAACGGCACCGGCATGCATGTGAATATGTCGATCTGGAAAGACGGCAAGCCGCTCTTTGCAGGTGACAAATACGCAGACCTGTCACAGGAAGCGCTTTACTTCATTGGCGGTATCCTCAAGCACGCCAAGACGCTGAACGCCTTCACCAACCCATCAACCAACAGCTACAAGCGCCTGATCCCCGGCTTTGAGGCCCCCGTGCTGCGTGCCTATTCCGCCCGTAACCGGTCGGGCTGCGTGCGTATCCCATGGGCCGAAAGCCCCAAGGCCAAGCGTGTCGAGGCCCGTTTCCCCGATCCGGCGGCGAACCCTTACCTGTGCTTCTCGGCCTTGCTGATGGCCGGCCTTGACGGGATCAAGAACAAGATCGATCCGGGTCCGTCCTCTGACAAAGACCTCTACGATCTGCCGCCCGAAGAACTGGCCGAAATCCCGACCGTTTGCGCATCCTTGCGTGAAGCGCTGGAGTCGCTGGAAGCAGATCATGACTTCCTGTTGGCCGGTGACGTGTTCACCAAGGACCAGTTGGAAGGCTACATGGAGCTGAAATGGGAAGAAGTGTACGCCTATGAGCACACACCACACCCCGTGGAATACAAGCTTTACTACAGCTGCTGAGGTCGGGCGGGTCCGGCCCGCCACCTGATGAAATTCATGGGCGCCCTGTCGGGGCGCCCATTTGCGTTTTGACACCCTCTCACTTCTTCACCCTATTGCAAGGAAATCCGCCTAGACTTTTGTTCAGGGTCGAAATCGTTGAAAGCGCCCCCTTACTCATCTACAACCGGCCAAAGTGGTATCAGGTTTGAAATGGAAGAGGCTGTCGATGAACAGGTTTTTGAAATGCACGGGTTTGATTGCGGCGGTCGCTGGGCTGGCAGCCTGCGAGGGTCGGACTGGCGACAGCAATCAGATTCTGGATGGCGGGCTGGATGGCGGCGCGCTGGCTGACGGGCTGGCCAATATCTGGGTCTCTCCGGATGGCTGCCAATACTGGTATATTGACGATGGCCTGGAAGGGTATATGGCCGCCCGCCTGAACCGCGATGGGACGCCGGTCTGCACAACGCCGGAAAACACAAGAACGTCGATGCTGACCAAGGATGGGTCCAGCATCGCGATGGAGCCTGAACCACAGCGCTGATCAGACCGGGCCATCACGGCCCGGCCGCACCTTTTCCAGCGGTTTCAGACCCCTAAGCGCCGTCCATCGCCGCCTTGAGGCTGATCGTGTCGTCGATCAGCTTGACCAGCGCCAGCGTCAGGTTGATCAACGAGGCGACAAGTGCCGCGCCGGCGGTTCCGATGGCCAGCAAGATGGTCGCGGTCAGGGATGCAACTGCCGTCACGATCGCCTTAATCGATGACAGCAGCGCTTTGACGATCCGCTTGATATCGCCCCACATGTCGTTCCACATCTGCTTCATCGCGTGTGCCACAGCCTGGGCGATGTCATTTATCACGTCACGCACCACGGTTTTCTTGGGCTTGTCCTTGTCACGGAACTTGCGCATCGCCCCAGCGAGCCGTTTCAGTAGTTCCTTGGCCAGTTTCTTCATTGGATTGATGCTTTTCTTGGCTGCTTTCCCCATGGCCTCATCAGCCTTGCGGGTCCGCGCGGCCTTGACCGAAGACAAGGCCAGAATCACAAAAATCAGGTCTATGACGACGACAACTGTTGCAGCGGCGACTTTGACATTCTTGTCTTTAGCGCCGCCAAGCCGACCGATCCGCAGCACCTCCTGATTATCAACGATCAGCGTGCTGCCTGTATCAGTGTCGATAAACTGGGCAAATTTCACGCCTTCCTCGGCAAAATGGATCGCTTCGGCGGGCAGTTCACCGCCTTCAAGCACGGGTTTGAGTTGGGCATCCATGTCGGCCAGAACGTCGTCGATATCGATTGGTTCGCCGTCCTGCTGCGCTTCTGCCAGCATATCGGCCAGAAAGCCGTCGGTTTCCATCATCCGTTTCACCTGTTCGCGGGCCTCATCGTAGGTGTCCACCATGGGCAAACCAAAGGTGTCTGTTGCTTCCTCCTGATCCGCCCCCAACGTGTCCGGGGTGAAACTGGTGCGTAATTCCGCGATATCGTCGGCGCTGATGAAGGCCGGATCAAACTGAATATCGGTGTCTTTGAATGTAACAAGGGCCATGCCATACCTTTCATTTACCTTGCGTCAATTTAGTGAAGCCGCGGCAGCTGGCAGTGTGAAATGGCACAATGGGGCGATTTCCGCCCAAGATGTCCCGTTTGAGTAGTGGTTTTGTCGATTTTTGACCGGACCCATGCCCGGAACGCAGGCACCATGGCAGGAGTTGTTACAAGGACCGCTGTCATGAACACCCATTATCGCGACACCCGCAAAATTGACCCCACGCGCGGCGCGACACTGGATGACGGCACCCCCAATGATCAGGACCGGGTCGAGATCGGACCGACCCAACTGGCCTATGCGGAATGGGCCGCAGCCGGGCTCGAATTACCTAACCTGCCCGCCATGCGCGCCTGGCGTCATCGCCGCGTGACCCATGCGGTCAATGCCCGCGATTATGGTGGTATTTTGATGTTTGATCCGCTCAACATCCGCTATGCCACCGACAGCACCAATATGCAGCTATGGAACACGCACAATCCGTTCCGCGCCTGTCTGGTCTGTGCAGACGGCTATATGGTTGTCTGGGACTACAAGAACGGGATGTTTTTGACCAAGTTCAATCCGCTGGTTGCCGAACAACGCACCGGGGCGGACCTGTTCTATTTTGATCGCGGTGACAAGCTGGGCGATGCAGCAAACAGCTTTGCCACCGAGGTGCGCGACCTGATTGCGGAACATGGTGGCGGCAATATGCGCCTTGGCGTCGACAAGCCGATGCTGCACGGGTTGCGGGCATTGGAAGCCGTAGGTTTCGAGGTGTTTCCCGGTGAGGAATTGACCGAAAAGGCGCGCAGCATCAAAGGCCCGGATGAGATTTTGGCGATGCGATGCGCTTCGCATTCCTGCGAGGCGGCCTGTTACGCAATGGAGGATGCCGCCCGTGCCGGTGTGCCACAGGGCCATATGTCAGAGGATGATATCTGGGCCGTCCTGCATGCCGAAAATATCCGCCGCGGGGGCGAGTGGATCGAGACAAGGTTGCTCACCTCCGGCCCGCGCACCAACCCGTGGTTTCAGGAATGTGGCGGGCGCTTCGTGCAGAATAATGAAATCGTGGCGTTCGATACCGATCTGGTGGGTGCCTATGGCATGTGCATCGACATCAGCCGCACCTGGTGGATCGGTGATCAAAAACCCCGCCCTGACATGATAGAGGCGATGCAGATCGGCGTTGAGCATATCGAACAGAATATGCAGATGCTGAAACCCGGTGTGTCGTTTCATGACCTGACACACAACACCCACGTTCTGCCCGACAAGTATCAGAAGTTGAAATACGGTTGCCTGATGCATGGGGTTGGCCTGTGCGATGAATGGCCGCTGATCGCCTATCCTGATCGCTGGGTCACAGGTGCGTTCGATTACGAGGTGCAGCCGGGCATGGTGTTCTGTGTCGAGGCGCTGATCAGCCCCGAGGGCGGCGATTTTTCAATCAAGCTGGAAGATCAGGTGCTGGTCACCGAGGACGGGTTCGAGAACCTGACGAAATACCCGCATGATCCCGCTCTTATGGGGGCCTAGCGTTGGTCTGAACCACACCCTAGGGGGCCAGATGCACCCGGCCATAGATACCGCGATGATCCGATCCCAAAAGGGGTCTGCGTTCGATCATGCCGCCACCCGGCGCCAGAACATGATCCAGCAGCAGTGGCACACCCTTTATCACGAAAGTTGGGCGGGTTGGCCCAGCCAGTCTCGCATTCGCCGCCTGCCCCAGTTGCTGCACGCTGGCGGCCCAGGGGAACATGTTGAAATCACCGGCCAAAACGATAGGGCCGTCCAGCCGCGCCAGAACCTCAAGTGCTGCATCGCGTGATCTTTCCTGACCGTAAGGATATGGCCAGTAGAAATGCACCGAGCCAACCCAGATCTCCTGCCCCTCGCGGATAATCTGAGCGGCGGCGAGCCCGAATTGCTCTGAACAGATCGTGTCGCCCGTGAATGGATGGCGGGACAGGACCGCAATGCCGTTCCATCCGGAAAATGTGCAAAGATGCTGATGAGGATAGGCAGCGGCAAGTGAACCCAGCAGCATGTTGTTGCGCCGCGATACCTCCTGCAGCATCACGACCTCCGCACCGCTGTCGCGGATATCGCGGGCGAGAGCCGCCACAGACGTATTTCCGAACCAGACGTTCTTGCTGTAGATCGTGAATTCTCCCCCCGCCTGCCCTGCTACCAGCGGCGGTACCGTGGTCAGCGCGGCCGCCGTCCCGCAGGCCAGCAGCGCCAGCCGCAGCGCCCGGCGCATTCGGATCAGCGCCCAGATCACACAGGCAATGCCCAGCGGCATCCGCAGCAACGACAGGCTGTCACCCGCCGGATGCAGCCACCCTGCAAAGCCCAGCAAAACCCCGATACACAACAGGGCCGCCACGATTGATGCCAGCAATTTCATCATGGTAACATCTTTCACCTTGCCGCGACTGCGCCCTGTCCGGACTTGTTTGCGTGGCCTGCTCTGGGCATGTCTGCCCCACCAAGAAGGAAAGGTCCAACTGACATGCCGACTGAAAAGCTCACCTTTACCGGCCATGCGGGCGACACGCTTGCGGCACGGCTTGATCTGCCGGGTGGCCCGCATCTGGCCACCGCCCTCTTTGCACATTGCTTTACCTGCTCCAAGGATATTACCGCCGCCCGGCGGATTGCGGCCCGTCTTGCCGCCATGGGTGTTGCTGTTCTGCGGTTCGATTTCACGGGGCTGGGCCATTCCGAGGGTGAGTTCGAGAACACAAATTTCACATCCAACGTGCAGGATCTGCACGCCGCTTGTGCAGCGCTTGAGCAAAAGGGCATGGCCCCGTCCCTGCTGATCGGCCATTCGCTGGGCGGGGCTGCCGTGATCAAGGCCGCGCCTGACATGCCATCGGTCAAGGCGGTTGTGACCATCGGCGCCCCGTTTGATCCCGGCCATGTCACTCACAATTTCGCCGATGCCATCCCCGAAATCGTGGATCAGGGCGTGGCAGAGGTGAACCTGGGCGGGCGTCCTTTCCGGATCGGCAAAAGCTTTGTCGATGATGTGTCAGAGGTCGCCTTGTCCAGCAGTTTGGCCAAACTTGGGGCTGCCTTGCTGGTTCTGCACGCCCCGCGCGATGCGACCGTGGGAATTGAGAACGCCTCTGACATCTTCCTGGCGGCCAAACACCCCAAAAGCTTTGTCACGCTGGATGATGCCGATCATCTGGTCACCCGCCCGGCCGATGCGGAATACGCCGCCGATGTGATCGCCGCATGGTCCAAACGCTATCTCGACCTTGCCCCGCCGGCCAAGCCTGCCGATGTGCCTGAAGGTATCATGCGCGTGACCGAAGCCGACCCCAACGGTTTCCTGCAGGATGTGCAGTCTGGCCCGCATCATGCGCTGGCCGACGAACCGGCCAAATATGGCGGCACCAACAAGGGCCTGACGCCTTATGGTTTTGTATCGGCAGGTCTTGGGGCCTGCACCTCCATGACGATCCGGATGTATGCCCGGCGCAAGGGCTGGCCGCTGGATGGCGTCAGCGTCGATATCGCCCATGCCAAGGAACACGCACAGGACGCCGCCGATCCGGGCGCCAAGGTCGATCACTTTGATCGTACCATTCGCCTGACGGGTGATTTGTCCGATGAACAGCGCGCACGGCTGTTGGAAATTGCGGATAAATGCCCGGTTCACAAGACGCTTGAGCGGTCATCGACCGTCAGAACGGTTCTGGCCTGATTTTTTTTGCGGGAACCAAATGGCTCCATCCGCGTTTGTTAACCAGAGATTGCAGCGAAAGCGGCAATCATTGGAAATGACAAAAAGGAGTTATGTCATGTTGGGTTGGGCCGTTACATTTCTTGTTGTTGCACTGATTGCCGCTGTTTTGGGCTTTGGTGGTATCGCTGGTGCATCCGCCGGGATTGCGCAGATTATTTTCTTCATCTTCCTGGTGCTGTTCGTCGCCTCGCTGATCATGCGGGCCGTGCGCGGGTAGATATCTGACGACATCAAATGAAAAAAGGCGCTGCAAACGCAGCGCCTTTTTTTGCATTTCAGA
Organism: Yoonia sp. R2-816; assembly: GCF_046762905.1. Classification (NCBI taxonomy): domain Bacteria; kingdom Pseudomonadati; phylum Pseudomonadota; class Alphaproteobacteria; order Rhodobacterales; family Paracoccaceae; genus Yoonia; species Yoonia sp. R2-816. Next base: position 39,016 of record NZ_JBKQXN010000138.1, read on the forward strand.
CCCTTTGGTCTCAGCTCCGAGCGTTGCCGATCAGCTTCCACAAGGCTGGCAGAAGCAGTGCCGCCAGACCCAGTTTCAGCGCGTCACCGATCAGGAACGGGGTCAGACCAACGCCGATCACCCAAGCCGCACCCTTGTCGGCGTAAAGGACGCTCAGCCAGGCAAGGCCAAATACATAGATCAGGGCGGTCCCTGCCAGCATGGCCACCGCCATCAACAGCACCGACCGGTCCCAGCCAGCGCGCGCCGCAAAACCCAGCGCCAGCGTGGCAAGGACGTAACCCACCAGATAGCCGCCTGTGCCGCCCATCATATAGCTGATACCGTAGGCTTCGGCCGAGGAACTGGCGAAGACGTCAAAACCAAGGGCACCCACGATCATATAGCCGAGGATCGTGGCCAGCCCCAGACGCGGGCCGTAAGCCGCACCAATCGTCAGAACCGCAAAAGTGCCCATGGTGATCGGTACAGGCCACATGGGGATTTTGATCTTGGCAAAGATCGCCAGCGCCGCAATCCCCAGGATCACCATCGCCGCCTGTTTGACGCGCAAGGCTGTGCCTTCGGACGGACCGAATGCCTCGGTCAGGACTTTGTCATTGAGTGCGAGGGCCATGTGCCGCTCTCCCCTGTTTTGATTTCGTTGCGTGTTTATTGCCTCAGGCACGCGCGGGGCGCAAGCGCGATAGCGATAACGGACAGGCGGCGTAAGATGGGTCTTGACCCATCTTACCGGGTGAATTCGGTGACGGATGTGTAATCCTTGCGCGGCCCGGTCACGACCCAGACCGCCCGCCAGCGCGGCCATGGGATGAAATCATAACGCACCGCATAGGCATCGTCGCCACATTGATGATCCGTGCCGGACACGTAGCTGTGCGGGACAAAACTGTGAAAGGCTGATCCGTCGTCAAACGTCATATCGACCCGGCCATCAGCGAAATGCCAGCGGTAACGGCGCGTCGCTGCCATCTCTGGCCCATCACCCAGCCGCAAACGCCCCCGTTCTTCGTAAAGCAGCGTATCAGGTGCATCATCGGTGAAGGTGGCTGTCCCCTCCAGCCGCCCCGCATTGCCGGTCAACCTGTCTGTGATCTCGCGCGTGATCCGCCATTCGCCTTTGAAATCCGCCAGTGTCAGCATCTATTTCACCAATGTGCTGTCTGCCGGGCACATATTGACCGTGATCTTCATGTCATCTCTCCCTTGAGGCTCCGCTGGCACCTCTTTATGACGCAGGTGCAAACTGCTGCCCACCCCCATATCAAAGGTGCCCATATGATCCCTCGTTACTCTCGTCCGGAAATGACCGCCATTTGGGAACCAGCGACAAAATTCCGCATCTGGTACGAGATCGAGGCCCACGCCTGCGACGCGCAGGCCGCAATTGGTGTGATCCCGAAAGAGAACGCGGAAGCGGTCTGGAAAGCCAAGGATGTTGAATTCGACGTCGCCCGCATTGACGAAATCGAAGCCGTGACGAAACATGATGTCATCGCCTTCCTGACCCATCTGGCCGAACATATCGGGGCCGAGGATGCCCGGTTCGTCCATCAGGGCATGACCTCGTCCGATGTGCTGGACACCACTTTGAATGTGCAACTGGTTCGCGCCGCCGATATCCTGATTGCCGATATGGATCGGGTACTGGCCGCGCTGAAGGCCCGCGCCTTTGAACACAAGATGGATGTACGGATCGGGCGCAGCCACGGTATTCACGCCGAACCGACCACGATGGGCCTGACCTTTGCGCGGTTCTATGCGGAAATGGACCGGGGGCGTGCGCGTCTGATTGCGGCGCGCGCTGAAATCGCGACCGGGGCAATATCAGGTGCAGTCGGGACATTTGCCAATATCGATCCATCGGTCGAGGAACATGTCTGCGCACAGCTTGGCCTGACGCCAGAGCCGATCAGCACACAGGTCATCCCCCGCGACCGGCACGCGATGTTCTTTGCCACGCTGGGCGTCATCGCCAGCAGCATCGAAAACATCGCCACCGAAATCCGGCACATGCAACGGACCGAGGTGCTGGAAGCCGAGGAATTCTTTTCCAAGGGGCAAAAAGGCAGCTCTGCCATGCCCCACAAACGTAACCCGGTGCTGACCGAAAACCTGACCGGGCTGGCGCGTCTGGTGCGCATGTCCGTTGTTCCCGCGATGGAAAATGTCACGCTCTGGCACGAACGCGATATCAGCCATTCATCGGTCGAACGCGCCATCGGGCCGGATACGACCGTGACCCTAGACTTCGCCCTGAACCGGCTGGCCGGGGTGATCGAAAAACTGGTGATTTATCCCGACAATATGCTGGCCAATATGAACAAATTTCGCGGCCTTGTCATGTCACAGCGCGTGTTGCTGGCATTGACCCAGGCAGGTGTCAGCCGCGAGGATGCTTACCGGCTGGTACAGCGCAATGCGATGAGAGTCTGGGAGGAAGGTGCGGATTTCAAAACCGAGTTGCTGGCCGATGATGAGGTAACACAGGCCCTGTCAGCAGATGAAATCGAGGAGAAATTCGATCTTGGGTATCATACCAAGCACGTAGATACGATTTTCAACCGCGTTTTTGGCGCGGATGAGGGGTAAGGTGACCAGCCGTATGTCCCACCCCGGCCGGTCACGTCATTTTCATTAGATCACCGAAGGCGCATGAACCGGCTGCGGCTGCGGCATATGGGTCGCTTTCGGCAGATGCGCGGCAGGGATCGTCTTGGTCTTTTCAGCACCTGCGGCAGCCTTGCTGCGTATCGTTGGCATGCTGATACAGGCATAACGACGTCCGTCCTCTTCGTTGCGGTAGGGTTCGCCGATCCGATGGGCATCATATCCCAGTTTGCGCAACGTCCGCGCCATCGCCAGAGGAGAGAGCGACATCAGTTCAGTTGCACCGTGCTGTTTGGCGATGTCGACAGCGCCATCCAACATCAGCGATAGGCAACTTGACCGGTCCGCTTGTGTGTCCACTTCATCAGCGATCACGGTGCGTGTCACTTCCCAAACATTTTTGGTCGCTTCGGCCTGTGGAATAATGTCCGCAGGAATGCCGATCAACTTTCCGGCGACAGCGTCACGCAACATATAGGTGTGTGATCCCCACTGTGCTGTGGTGGCCATCACGCGGGCCCCGCCCACAACTTTGCCATCACGCAACACCAGCGAATAATACGCGGTTGGGTTGTCATACTGGTCCATCTCAACGTCGTCATCATGCGGGATCTGCCATCCCAACTGGTCTACGAAGAAACGCTTGCGCAAGCCCAAAAACTCGTAAAACGCGGCACCGTACAGATGGAGCTGCGCAAGGTTGAAGGTAACATTTTCCATAACTTTCTTTCTCTCTACTAAGGTTGAGTGACGAGTGGTGCCACCTCAGGTCGGACGTTGCGTGTATTGCAACAACGACAAATTAACTCGAATTGTTCCGAATTGAGAGAAAAAATGGCCCGTGGGCGGAAACTGTCTAACTTCAAAGCCTTGCGGCCAGGAAAAGGTTAAATCAGCCCGTATTGACTGGCCAGTGTCGCCGCCTGCGTGCCGGTTTTTGCGCCCAGTTTCAACTTTGCATTCTTCAGGCGCTGCTTGACCGCGCCTTCGCTGACATTCAACTCATGCGCGATTTCCTTGAGCCGCTTGCCGTCCTTGACCATGCCCAGCGCCTCAAGCTCGGCACGGGTCAGATTGGTGGGCGGTGCCGTTTCATTGTGCCTGCGGGTCAGAAATGCCTTGAGAAGCTTGACCTCCAGATCAGTATACTCGCGGTCAGAGCGAACAAAGGACGCAAATGACCGTTGCGCATCAGGTCCGCTATCGAGGATGGAGATCGTCACCCCGTAGCGCAGCCCGAATGTCTGCGCCTGGGCGATGATCCGCTTGGGATCGTCCAGCGGCAACGCGCTCCACCGGCAGGTTCCCACATTGCTGTAGGCCCATCTAACGACTGGATCAAACAGCATAAAACGGTTGTTGGTGTAGTGTTCGATCCATTCGGGCGGAAGCGCGTTAATCTCTTCCATGGGAAAGGCAAAACCGATACGGAGGGCAATATAATGCCCCGCCGGAGCAAGCTGCTCAATCTCCTTTGGACCCAAAAGTGCCGACATTCACCTACCTCGAGGCCCTCATTTTTTATAAAAGCCTTGTTGCCTCTGCACTGTTATACCTACAATGTCGATACGCAATGCCTTCTAAAGAGTATTTCGAACGTAGATCGTTTGGCAACCGGAAAGCGAGTTAGGGACATGTCATCGACACAGGTAGAGATTAGTGAAGTTCTGGGCGAGTTGAGACAGATGGCACCGGCAGGTTATGCGATCGGGCTTCAGATCCAATATACGACCCCGAAATTCATGTTTCAGACATATAGCAAAGAATGGTTAGACTTCTATTCACAAAGGGGTTTGCTGATGTTGGACCCCACGCTGGCATGGGGGTTCGAGAACACCGGGGCTGTCCGTTGGGACGCGTTGAAAGACAACGACCCCGCTGGTGTTATGAAACTGGCAGACGAGCATGGGATCAAACACGGCATCACCTGTGCACAGGAAACCGAAGGCGCAAAAGATGGGATTCGCAGCATTGGAAGCTTTGCCCGCGAAGACCGCGATTTCACCGACCAGGAGGTCGCAACCATCAGCGCGCGGTTTGATATGCTGCATGCGGCAACGGACGGTCAGGCGCAATTGTCACCCGAGACCGTGCAGCAGTTGAAAAATATGTCGATTATGGTGACCCATCCCGGGTCATAAGCTACAGGCGTCCTAACCATTCCTTTACGGCCCCGGGTGTAAAGGAATTTGATGGAATTTCAGCCAAGTATATCCGGCGGTGATACACTGACCCGCCGCCGCAAGGCCGCGATGATCGTTCAGATGATGATCAGCGATGGCGGCAGCCTGTCCTTGTCCGAACTTCCCGAATCACTGCAAGAGGCGTTGGCCGGCGAATTGGGGGCGATCCGCCTTGTTGACCGGAACACCGTCACCGCCGTGGCCGAGGAATTCGCCAGTGAACTTGAGGCTATTGGCCTTTCCGCCCCCGGCAATCGCGATGGCGCGATCATGGCCATTGCCGATCATCTCAGCCCGCCCTTGGCCGAACGTCTGCGGGCGCAAACCGCCGCCGTGCGCAACGGGGATCACTGGCCGTCGATCGTCAATCTGCCGGTGGAACGTATTGTCAGCATCATGACCGCCGAAAGCATCGAGGTTTGCGCGGTGGCGCTGTCCAAGCTCCCGGTGGCAAAAGCTGCCGAGGTTTTGCAGAAAACCCCGGGTGAACGGGCCCGGCGCATTACCTTTGCCATGTCGCAGACCGCCGATATCACCCCCGATGCCGTGCGGCGCATCGGGGCTGCCTTGGCGCAGGATTATGGCCGCATCAACGAATTGGCCTTTGAAAAGGCACCGGTGCAGCGTCTGGGTGCGATTCTGAACTCCACAGCAACCGACACAAGAGAGGACGTTTTGGAAGGATTGGGCGCCACCGATCCGAATTTTGCCAGCGATGTGCGCAAGGCGATCTTTACCTTCAAGGATATCGCCCCACGGGTCAAACCCACGGATATTCCCAATTGCATCCGGTCGGTGGATGGTGCGGTTCTGACAACGGCCATTGCCGCCGGACTTGCTGGCGACGAACCTCTGGTCAAATCCGCAGAATTTATCTTGGGCAGCGTGTCGCAACGCATGGCGACCCAGATACGCGAGGATGCCGCTGAACTGGGCAAGGTGAAAAAGGACGATGCCGAAAAGGCGATGGCCGAAATCACCGCCGCCATTCGCGAAATGGTCGATGGCGGGATCATCAAACTGATCGACCCTGACGAGGAGCAGGACGACGAGGCCGCCTGACAAACCGGCACCGGCCCTTCTATCTGACCGATGGACAGTTCTGCATGAACTGATCTAACCTTTGGGCATGACACAAAACCCCGATCCGTTTGATGGCAAACGTTGGCACGATATGGGCGGCGACGCCGCGGGCGCTGTGCCGACCGAACAGCATGACTTTTCCCTTTGGGAAAAACGCGTGGACGCCCTCATGGTGATCTGCTCATCCAAGGGACATTTCACCGTTGATGGTCTGCGCCGCGTGCTCGAAGATATGGGGCCCGAGGCATTCGAAACGATGACCTATTACGAACGCTGGATCGCGTCGGTCAATCAGAACCTGATCGAAGCCCGGGTCTATACCACCGCCGAGCTGGCACAGCGGATGACCGAGGTCGCCGCACGCGGCCCCACCTATGGCGAGGCCAGCGGTGGCTGAGCGGACCTATATGCGCGTCCGGCCCGATATGCCCCCCGGCCATGTGCGCACCCCCGCTTATCTGCGCGGCAAAACCGGCTGGGTCGAACGCACCCTTGGCTCCTTCCCCAACCCAGAACAGCTGGCCTACGGCCATGAGGGCAACCGGCTGCCGGTGATGCGCGTGCGCTTTACCATGGCCGAGGTCTGGGGTGCAGGGGCCGAAACGCCTGACGACACGATTGACGCGGAAATCTATGCGCACTGGCTGGAAGAAACGGACCCACCCCATGCCTCATGATCATCACGACCATCTGTCTCCGTCGGGTCATCCGTATCGCCCGGACGATGATCATCCGCTGACCTATTGGCAGCAGATGGAGATTGCGATCCGCGAGATCCTGATCGAAAAAGGTGTCACCACCGCCGCCGAAATCAACGCCCAGATCGACGCGATGGACGCGCGCAGCCCCGCCAACGGGGCCGCCGTTGTGGCCCGCGCATGGACTGATCCGGCGTTTCGGGCTGATCTGCTGGCCGATGGCAGTGCGGCCAGTGTGGCCATGGGGTTTGACATCGGGCCGATGAAGCTGATCGCCGTCGAAAACACCGCGGATGTGCATAACATCATCGTCTGTACCTTGTGTTCCTGCTATCCGCGCAACCTTTTGGGCCTGCCGCCTGACTGGTACAAATCCCGCGCCTATCGGTCACGCACGGTGCGCGAACCGCGCAAGGTGCTGGCTGAATTCGGGGTCACCCTGCCCGACAGCACACAGGTCCGCGTCCATGACAGCACGGCCGATATGCGCTATATCGTGATCCCTGCCCGCCCTGCCGGGACCGACGGCTGGTCCGCCGATGATCTGGCCGGGCTTGTCACACGCGACAGCATGATCGGCACCGGGCTGGCACGATCACCCGCCGATCATGCCTGACGCAACAACGGGGCAGGTTGATGGCTGACATTGCGGAGACACCGCCCCCCCAGGGATCACGCGCCGATTGGCTGGCGGATCGCGCTTTGCGTGGTCTGATCAGCACGGTGCTGCGCCTGCCATATGAAACCCGTGTGCCGATGATGGGATCAGCGCTGCGGCGGGCCATCGGGCCACTGGTGGGGTATCGTAAACGGGCCGAAGAAAACCTCGCCCTGATCTATTCCGACATGGATGAGACGGCCCGGCGCGATCTGGCCGAAAGCTGTTGCGACAATTTCGGGCGCACCCTGATCGAGAATTATTCGTGGGAGGAGTTCGGCACGCGTCTGGCCGACACGACCCCGACCGGTGCCGGGCTGGAACCGCTGGCCGAAGCGGCAGCCGCCAAACGACCGGTGATTTTTGTCACCGCGCATTTCGGCAATCACGAGGCCCCGCGCCAGGTGCTCACCCGCATGGGGCACACGATTGGCGGGCTCTATCGCCCGATGCAGAACGCCTATTTCAACGCCCATTACGCCAAGACGATGACATCATGGGGCGGGCCTGTGTTCCAACAGGGGCGGCGCGGCACGATGGGTTTTGCCCGGCATCTGAAGTCCGGTGGCATGGGCACGCTTTTGTTTGACGTGTCGGCCACGGGCCCGAAGCTACCATTTCTTGGAAAGCCCGCCCACACCGCGACCTCTGCCGCCGATATTGCCCTGCGACTGGACGCGCTGGTGATCCCCTATTTCGGGATCAGGCAGCTCGACGGCCTGTCATTCGCGGTCGAGGTCGAGGCGCCGGTGGCCCACACGACACCCAAGGCGATGATGACCGAACTGACCGGGCGGCTTGAGGCGCAGATCGCCCGCAATCCCGCGCAATGGTTCTGGATTCACCGCCGCTGGAAAGCGCGCTAGCGCAGCTCCGCCGCACCCACGATCGGCCCATTGCGGGCCTCTTGAATAAGAACCACAATAGGATCACCGCCAGAAATAGCGACATTCATCCGCAGCGGATCTGCCCCATCCCAGTCGCCAATGACATCCCAGGCGTTGACCACATGAGCATAACTAAGCTCGCGACCTGCGTTTTCGCCCCGGCGGATCGCCACTGTTTCCTGCGGCGTATAGCGGACCAGTTGCACTACATACTCGCCGCGCTGATCGCCTTGAGCATTGATCTGGATGATATCGCCACTGCGGCTCAGCGTCACATCAAAGGGCGATCCCTTGCTGCGATGCGCCGCCACCAGATCCATCACCTGCATCGGACGCGATCCGACAACGTGGTCTTGACCATTGATGATCATCTGCGGGGTATAGACGGTCGTGGCACTGGCCGCCTGGGCATAGGCGTGTTGACGGGCGGTATATTCCGGGCTGGCAAAAATGTCTTTCCAGCCGATGTAGTCCCAGTAATCCACATGCAGTGCCAGCGCGATGATGTCGTCCCGTTTGGCCAGATCATGCAGGAATGCATCAGCAGGCGGGCAAGACGAACAGCCTTGCGAGGTAAACAGCTCTACAACCACAGGGTTATCCGCTGCGGCAGGGTTCGTGGAAAGAATGCCTGTCACAGCGAGGGCGGTCAAAAACTGGCGCATGTGGTGTCCCGAAAACTTAGTGCGACACCGGTGTATTGAGGATCGACTGAAATAGCCAATCAACGAATTGCGAGAAAATCGTCATCAATATTTCAGAGTTTCGATCAATTGTGTGCAATGGTATACAAATCCCTCTTGATCGCGCGCGCCCCTTGAGGCACAAGCCCCTCAAGAACCCATCTAGCACATGCCATGAAAGGGAATCGCAATGACGATCACTGTCGGCAAAGACACTGCCAAAACCCGCAAAACCCTCACCGTTGGCGACCAGTCGGTTGCCTATTATTCGATCCCTGCCGCGCAGGCCGCTGGCCTCGGCGATTTCACCAAACTGCCCGCTGCGCTGAAGGTGGTGCTCGAGAACCTTTTGCGGTTCGAGGATGACGGGTTTTCGGTATCCGTGGACGACATCAAGGCGTTTGGCGAATGGGCCACCAACGGCGGCAAGAATCCCCGCGAAATCGCCTACCGCCCTGCCCGCGTGCTGATGCAGGATTTCACCGGCGTGCCTGCGGTTGTTGACCTTGCGGCGATGCGTGACGGCATTGTCGCCCTTGGTGGTGACGCCCAGCAGATCAATCCGCTGAACCCTGTCGATCTAGTCATCGACCATTCGGTGATGATCGACGAATTCGGAAACCCCCGCGCCTTTCAGATGAACGTGGACCGCGAATATGAACGCAATATGGAACGCTACCAGTTCCTGAAATGGGGTCAGGGTGCCTTCAACAATTTCCGCGTCGTCCCCCCCGGCACGGGCATCTGCCATCAGGTCAACCTGGAGTATCTGGCCCAGACCGTCTGGACCGACAAGGACCAGAATGGTGAGGAGGTCGCATACCCCGACACGCTCGTCGGTACTGACAGCCACACCACCATGGTGAACGGGTTGGCTGTGCTGGGCTGGGGCGTCGGCGGGATCGAGGCTGAGGCCGCGATGCTGGGCCAGCCCGTCTCCATGCTGATCCCCGAGGTTGTCGGGTTTGAGCTGACCGGCCAGATGGTCGAAGGCACCACCGGCACCGACCTTGTACTGAAGGTCGTGGAAATGCTGCGCGAACTTGGTGTTGTCGGCAAGTTCGTGGAATTCTACGGCGCTGGCCTTGACGTGCTGCCGCTCGCCGACCGGGCGACCATCGCCAACATGGCGCCGGAATACGGGGCCACCTGTGGCTTCTTCCCGATCGATGGCGAAACCCTGCGCTACCTGCGCAACACAGGCCGTGACGAAGACCGGATCGCCCTGGTCGAAGCCTATGCCAAGGAAAACGGGTTCTGGCGCGATGAAAACTACGCCCCCGTCTACACCGACACCCTGCATCTGGACATGGGCACCATCGTGCCTGCGATCTCCGGCCCGAAACGGCCACAGGATTACATCGCGCTGACCGATGCATCATCGGCCTTCGGCAAATACATCACCGGTCAGCGGCCAGAAAAAGCTGCACCAGCGGATGAAAAGGCTGAAATGGCAGCCGAGGGTGGTCCAGTTGCGCCTCATCATATCCCCGGCGACGAAGGGCATCATAAAAGCCAGGCGGTCGAGGGCGAAGATTACAAACTGCATGACGGGTCCATCGTGATCGCCTCGATTACGTCCTGCACCAACACATCCAACCCCTACGTCATGATCGGGGCCGGTCTGGTGGCGCGCAAGGCCGCCGCATTGGGTCTGAACCGCAAGCCTTGGGTGAAAACCTCGCTTGCGCCCGGCAGCCAGGTCGTCAGCGAATATCTTGAAGCCGCAGGGCTGCAGGAAGACCTTGACAAGATCGGGTTCAACCTTGTCGGCTATGGCTGCACCACCTGCATCGGTAACTCCGGCCCGATCCAGAAGGAACTGTCCGACGCCATCGCCAAGGGCGACCTGATCGCAACATCTGTGTTGTCAGGCAATCGCAACTTCGAAGGGCGGATTTCGCCAGACGTGCGCGCCAACTACCTGGCCTCGCCGCCACTGGTCGTGGCCTACGCGCTGGCCGGCGATATGAATATCGACATCACCAAGGACCCGCTTGGGCAGGATCAGGACGGCAATGATGTCTTCCTGAAAGACATCTGGCCCACATCTGCCGAGATCAACGAACTGGTCGAAAAGACCGTGACCCGCGAAGCCTTCATCAGCAAATATGCCGATGTCTTTAAAGGTGACGAAAAATGGCAGGCGGTCGAAACATCCTCCGGCGAAACCTATGACTGGCCGCCAACCTCAACCTATGTGCAGAACCCGCCCTATTTCCAGGGCATGTCCAAGGATCCGGGCGAGATCAACGATGTGGTCAATGCCAAGGTCCTCGCAGTCCTGGGCGACATGGTCACCACCGACCACATCAGCCCTGCCGGGTCGTTCAAGGATACAACGCCAGCCGGCAAATACCTGATCGAACGGCAGGTGCCCGTGCGCGAATTCAACAGCTACGGCTCGCGGCGCGGCAATCACGAGGTCATGATGCGCGGCACATTCGCCAATATCCGCATCAAGAACGAGATGCTGGATGGGGTCGAAGGCGGCTACACAAAGGGTCCCGAGGGCAACCAGACCTCGATCTTCGAGGCCGCGATGGCACATCAGGCCGAAGGCACGCCATTGGTCGTGTTCGCTGGCGAACAATACGGTGCAGGCTCATCGCGCGACTGGGCAGCCAAGGGCACGGCCCTGCTGGGCGTCAAGGCCGTCATCGCCGAGAATTTCGAACGCATCCACCGCTCCAACCTTGTGGGCATGGGGGTCGTCCCTTTCGAATTCACCGGCGGCGACACCCGCAAATCGCTCGGGCTGACAGGCGAGGAAACGGTGACCATCGCCGGGCTGGCTGACGTGAAACCGCTGCAAGAGGTGACAGCGAACATCACCTTCGCGGATGGGTCGACCAAAGACATCACCCTGAAATGCCGGATCGATACAGCAGTCGAAATCGACTACATCAAGTCAGGCGGCGTGCTGCACTACGTGCTGCAAAATTTGGCGAAGGCCGCTTGATCGCCAAATACACAGATAGAAGGGGCATATATAAGCGTCCCTTCTTCCAAAGGTTACTTGGGAATTCGCATGCGAATAAGCGCTCTTATTGCCGCTCTTTTGATTGCAGCTAGCGCCTCGGCGCAAGAAGCAGCGGAACTCACATGTTTCGATAGTGATGCCGTGGCGCAACCTGCAGAAACGATAACGGCCTGCAGCACATTGATTGACGAACCAGAGATCGATCAAGACCTGCTTCTGCTGGCCCTGCATCGCCGTGGTGTGGCCAAGCGGCAAGCGGGTGACATGGATGGCAGTATCACGGATTTTGAGAGAATTCTTGAGGTGGAGCCTGACAATGCGGCTACGCTTCGCATGCTCGCCTGGACCTACCGGGAACAAGGACGGACAGTCGAAGCCGAAGCGTTGTATACCAGCATTCTCGAAAAGGATGATCACTGGCAAGGCTGGCTTTCGCGTTGCGCAGTCCGGACAGATTTAGGGCGCTACAGCCTCGCCATCAGTGACTGCGCCAAGGTCGAGGAGCGTGTCAATCAAGACCCGGATGCTGATCAAGAACTGCGTGAGTCTGTCATGCAGGATGCCCGGTATTTTTGGGCGTTATCGCTTAACCAGATGAACCGACCGGCGGAAGCCGCTCGCATTGCACGGCAAGGCTTGGAGATGCCCGACGTTAACGGACGCCTCTACTTCATGACGCTGGTCGGTCTCTGGAACAGCAACCAAACACAAGAAATCGATCATCTGCTGTTCCTGGGGCTGCAAAAGTATCCTGACGACCCTGATTTGTTGTATTTTCTCGGCGAATGGAAAAACCGTTAACGCATGCTGCGATGTGTTTGGATCTGAAACAAACGAGGTATAAAAGTCGCCGAAACACCATCGAGCATCAGACAATCAAGCTCCACAAAGTAGACACTCGACCCTCACGCCACTACCTTCACCAATTCCGGCAAAAACCGCTTAGCGCAATCTACCTGCCCTCGACAATCGCCTCCAGCAATGTCCCGTCGTCCCAGTTACCATAGGCCTCGGCGGCGCGCAGGGCTGGCAGGAACGTCGCCTCCAGCCGGTCGCGGCTGAGGCCGCCATAGTGTTTGTTCAATACCGTTCCGTCGCCCGCCACGATATAGGTCACCGGTATCGCGATTGATCCCCAGCGCCGCGCGACCTCCCGCGTCGGGTCCGACACGGTCGCGAAAAACGGATTGCCGTGTTTTTCGAGATATGTAACCGCGTCCCGTTGATGATCGCGCATATTGACTCCGGCAACCCGGTAGCCGTCCTGCTGCAATTGCAACAGGATCGGATGTTCCCGGCGGCACGGCCCGCACCAACTGGCCCAGAAATTCACGATGGTGACTTCGCCAGCCCGCAGATCAGCGTCGGTCAGCAGGCGCGTATCACCAACCGGTTCCGCCCTTAGCGCGGCGGCTTGATGCGGCTTGTAAGGTGGAGGATTTTCCCTGGCCTCTCGGGTTGAAAATATACCCACGATAACAGCCAGACAAACACAGGCAAACAGCCCGGGACTCATCAGATCATCCATGAAATACGTCCTCCGCGCCAAAACGTTAACGTATTCATTAACCGCTACTGCAACGTCTCTTCAAGGGCAGGCAAGAACCGCTGCTCATAATCCGACCCAACCAGCGGCCCCACATAGCGAAACAGCACCGTCCCGTCCCCGTCCACGATGAACGTCTCGGGCGGGGCCGTCACGCCCCAGTCGATGGCCACTCTGCCCCGCAGATCGAACCCCGTGGCAAAAAACGGGTCCTCGTAATCAGCCAGATAGCGTGACGCCTGATCCTGCGTATCGCGGAAATTGATGCCTGCGACGCGGTAGCCTTCGGCCTCCAGATCCAGCAGGTTCGGATGCTCTGCCCGGCAGGGCGGGCACCAGCTGGCCCAGAAATTCACGATTGTCACCTCGCCCGACCGCAGATCATCATCGGTCAGTTGCACGGTGCCCTGCACAGCCTCCACCGGGACAGCCGGGGCCTGCTGGCCCACAAAAGTCGATGGCAGCTCATCGCGGTTTTCCGTCACCATCCCGGCCACGAACAAACCCGCAAGGGCCGCGAAAATCACCGGCGGCAGGATCATCAGGGGCGACACCCTAGCCATTCTTCTCCACCCTCTCCAACGCCGCGCGGACGCGCACGTAGCGCCGCCAGCTTAGCACCACGATGGCCAGCAGCAAGGCCACGCTGACCGCATAGGCCGACAGCACCTCGACGGCGTATTGTCCCAGATCAGGCACGTTGCACCCTCGCTTCCAAGGCGCGCATCCGGCGGGCGCGAATTTCAGTCCGGGTGCGCATCAGAACCAGCGCGATGAACAGCAGAACAAACCCCGCGATGCACACCAGCAGCGGAAACCAAAACACATCGGCCACGTTTTCCTCTTTATCCAGCGACAGCGACGCGCCCTGATGCAGCCCCTGGCTCCAAAACAACACCGCATAGCGCGACAGGATCGCGAAGATCGAACCGACCATGCACAGCACGCTGGTCAGGTCGGCGGCAGTGTCCGGATCCTCGATCGCTTCCCACAGGGCGATATAGCCCAGATAGAACAGAAACAGGATCAGAAAGGATGTCAGGCGCGGGTCCCAGGCCCAATATGTGCCCCACATCGGCTGACCCCAGATCGCCCCGGTAAACAGCGCGATCAGCGTCATGGTGACCCCCACAGGGGCCGCCGCACGCGCGGCAAGGGCTGAGACATGATGCCGCCGCACCACCCAGATCAGCGAGGCGACCAGCATCATGATCCAGGCATTGATCGCCATCAGGGCGGCGGGGACGTGCAGATAGATGATCTTGACCGTCGAGCCTTGACGGAAGTCATCGGGGGTAAAGAAGAACCCCCAAACCAGCCCGACAACCAGACAGACCCCCGCCAACGCAAAGGTCCACGGCAGCAGCGGCCGGGTCCAGCCCATGAACCGTTTCGGATTGGCATATTCCCACATCGACATGTTTGCTATCTATCCCGCCCTCTCATGGCTCTCAATCCCCGATCACCGCAGGTTGATGCGCAATGTCGCCGCAGTGGCGAAGGGCAGCAAGGCAAAGGTGCCGGCGGTGATCCCGCCCAACAGCAACAGCGCCCCGGTCGCATCCAGCCCGTCCGCGCCACGCCGCACCGCCTCTGCCCCGAAGATCAGCGTCGGCACATAAAGCGGCAGCACCAGGAGCGATAACAGCAGGCCCCCACGGCGCAGCCCCACGGTCAGCGCGGCCCCGAATGTGCCGATCATCGACAGGGCCGGGGTGCCGATCAGCAGTGACAACAGCAGATAGGCGTATGCCTCTGGCGCAAGGCTCAGCAGGAACCCCAAGGCGGGGGCCGCAATGGTCAGCGGCAGGCCGGTCGTAATCCAATGGGCCAGCGCCTTGATCAAGCCGACCCCTTCCAGCGGCAAAGGCGACGTCGCCAACAGCGCCAGCGATCCGTCCTCGTAGTCCAGCGCGAATATCCGGTCGAGCGACAAGAGGGCCGCCAGAAGTGAGGCCACCCACAGGATACCAGGGGCAATCCGGCTGAGCAGTTCGGTTTCCGGCCCAACACCAAACGGGACCAGCACCACAACAATCAGGAAAAACGCAAGGCCAAGGCCAAAGCCGCCCCCGGCCCTGACGGCCAGTTTCAGGTCGCGGCACAACAGCGCGATCACAGGAATGCCTCATCACTGCCGCCACCAGCGGCCAGATCGGCCTTGAACGGGGTCAGGTCCAGTTCCGGCGCATCAAGGCCCAGATCGATATGGGTCGCGATGACGGCACAGCCCTTATGCGCCAGATGCTGGTTTTGCAGCCAGTCGGCGAACAGCCTAACCGAAGCACCATCCAGCGACACGGTCGGTTCGTCCAGAAACAGCACCCTGCGCCCGATCACCGCCAGCCGGGCCAGACCAAGGCGGCGCTTTTGCCCGGCAGACAGGGTGCCCCCCATCCGGTCGCGCAAATCGGTCAGGTCGAATGTCTGAAGAACCTCGGCAAGCGACACGTCCCGCTGCCCATACACATCCGCCCAGAATGTCAGGTTCTCGGTCACACTCAGCGCGGCCTTGATCCCGTCAGCATGGCTGGCATAGGCCCCCTGCTCCTCTGGATATTCAACGGTCCCGTCCTGTTCAGGCTGCAACCCCACCAACGTCCGCAGCAATGTCGTCTTGCCAACGCCATTGGGCCCGCGCAGGATCAGGACCTGCCCAGCTGCCACATCAAAGCTGACGCCGGTCAGCACCGGCATACCGCCTCGGGCGCAAGTCAGGCCCGCGACGTGCAGCATGTCAGACAGGGATCAGGGCAACGGCCACGCGGCGCCCTTCGGACAAAAGCACATTGTAGGTGCGGCAGGCGGCGGGGGATGCCATTGGCTCAACCCCGATCCCGGCATCCTCAAGCACCTTGCGAAAGGCGGCGGGGGGATGGGCGATTTCGGCACCGGTCCCCACAAAGATCACGTCCACGACCTTAGCCAGTTTTACCAGCGTTTCGGTGTCGTCAAACTGACCCCAGCTGGCGACCCCTGCCGGTGACACAACAACCGCACCTTCAACAACCTTGCCCCCGATCCGGAAAAACCCGGGGCCGTAGCCGTCAATCGGAACGCTGTCGTTATAGTCGATCTCGTTCAGGCGCATGCCCTGCCCCTTTTTACGTGTCGATATGGCCATAACGTGTTCCTGCGGCGGGGTCTTTCTTGGACCAGTCACGTTTGACCCCCAGTACCAATAGCAGGGCAGAGGCGACAAAGATCGAAGAATAAGTCCCGATCAGTACACCCCAGATCATGGCAAAAACGAAGCCGCGGATCACGTCGCCACCCAGCACGAACAGCGAAATTAGCGCCAGCAGCGTGGTGACAGATGTCATGATCGTCCGCGACAGGGTTTCGTTGATCGACAGGTTCAGAACTTCCTTGAGGTCCTTTTTCTTGTATTTGCGCAGGTTCTCGCGGACGCGGTCGAACACGATCACCGTATCGTTGATTGAATAGCCGACGATGGTCAGCAAGGCTGCGATAATCGCCAGATCAAACTTGATCTGAAGCTCTGAAAAGATGCCGATGGTCAGGATCACATCGTGGGTCAGCGCCAGCACCGCACCCACAGCAAACTGCCATTCAAAACGCAGCCAGATGTAGCCAAGGATCGCCAGAACCGCGAGAGCGACCGCAATGATGGCCGTATTGATCAGCTCGCCAGACACTTTGGGGCCGACAGATTCAACCGATGGAAAGCTGATATTGTCAAACGATCGCTGGGTCGATTGAACCGTCGCTGCGTTGGTCACGGCATCTTCCACCGCGTCGACCTGTTCAAGACTAGTGCCAAACGGTAATGCCAGCGTCACGTCACTATTCGTGTCAAGCTGCGTGATCGTCGGCAAAGTGCGCTGCGCTGCTGCAATCACTGCGTCAGGTGCTGCCCCTTGCAAATCCACATCAATAATCGTCTGGCTCTCCAGCATGGCGGCAAGCGCAAACTGTATCGCTTGAATCGTCTCGGTCGCGATCCGTTCGTCACCTTCCTGCGCCTGAATACGAACCATGGCGACGTTCTGGTCTTCATCAAAATTGACGTCGAACACCTCGGTGATCGACACATCGCCCAGTTCCAACGGCTCAAGGGCTGCGCGATAGGCTGCCACGTCGACCTCCTGCGCGCTTTCGGTACGGATGCTTGTGCCCCCCTGAAAATCGATCCCGAAATTCAGGCCCTGAATGATGAACGACCCGAAGGCAACGACCATCATCACCAGCGATATCCCCAGCCACAGCCGGGCCCGGTTGAAGAAATCGAAATTTGTATTTTGGCGAACCAGCTTCAGACGCATCCTACACCTCGATTGTCTTGGGGCGCATACGTGCGAACCAGATCGAAATGATCGACCGGGTCACGAAAATCGCGGTGAATACGGATGTGACGATACCAAAACCCAAGGTCACGGCAAAACCGCTGACTGGGCCGGACCCCATCGTGAACAGGATCACGGCGGTCATGAAGGTGGTGAAGTTGGCGTCGATGATCGACGACAGCGCCTTTTCATAGCCCAGCTCAATCGCGCGGGCCGGGCCCTTGGCCGTTTTCAACTCTTCCCTGATCCGTTCAAACACGATCACATTGGCGTCCACCGCCATACCTATGGTCAGCACGATGCCTGCAATACCCGGCAATGTCAGGGTCGCCCCCACGATGCTGAGAAGGCCAAAAACCAGCCCCACATTGATGATCAACGCGATATTGGCGAAGATCCCGAACAGCCCGTAACTCAGCGCCATATAGATCAGAATGGCGAGGCCCGCGACGATACAGGCGATCTGCCCCGCCTCGATACTGTCCTGCCCCAGTTCTGGGCCAATGGTCCGTTCCTCAAGGAAAGTCAGTTCGGCAGGCAAGGCCCCTGATCGCAGCAGAACCGCCAGATCGGTCGCCTCTTCCACGGTGAAGTTGCCGGTGATAATGCCCGATCCACCCGGAATATGGCTTTGGATCGTAGGGGCAGAGATCACGTTACCATCCAGAACAATCGCGAAAGGCGATCCGATATTTTCCAGCGTGTAGTCGCCAAATGTCCGCGCGGCGGAGGTGTTGAACCGGAACGCCACGGCCGGTCGCCCGTTTTGATCAAAATCCAGTTGCGCGTTTTCCAGATCTTCGCCCGTAACTACCGGACGGCGTTCAAGAATATAGAACGCGCCGGGTTCATCGGAAGATGGCAACAGGATGTTCCCACTGCCGGGCGACTGATCAGGATCACCTGACCGGCCCACAACCGGGTTGAATGTCAGCTGGGCGGTTGTGCCCAAAAGCCGGATAATCTCATCCGCCGATCCCACACCGGGGACCTGTACCAGAATTCGCTCTGCCCCTTGCCGCTGGATCGTCGGCTCACGCGTGCCGGCCAGATCGACACGGCGGCGGATAATCTCCAACGACTGGGCCATGGTGCGGTCATCCATGGCCAGGATTTCTGCCTCGCTCAGGGTGATGGTCAGGATCGGGCCATCAATACGCACATCAATGTTGGACGACACGCCGCCCGTAAATGTGTTGACCGGGCGGCCCAGACCACGGACCAGTTCCAGCGCGCGGGCTGCACCGCTGGCCTGCGAAATGCGCACGCGCAACTCGGTCTCAGGCCCCTCTTCGCGGGTGACAAAGCCGACCACGTCACGCTCTGCCGCCAGTACATCGCGGACCTCCGGCCAGAACCCTTCAAGAAAAGACGCGTGGACATCTTCGACCTGTACTTCGACCAGCAAATGGGCACCGCCGCGCAGGTCCAGACCCAGATTGACCAGACCGGACGGCAAGAATGACGGCCAAAGGGCTGCATCCGCCTCAAGCGAGGCACTGGTTTGTCCTGCCTCGATCAGCGCGACGGCATCATTATGCGTCTCAACCCGGTTATAGAACGCATTGGGCATCGCAAAGGTCAGGCCAACGACAACCGTCAGCCAGATCATCACTTGCTTGGCGAATGAGATCTGCAGCATTGGGTTAGTTTTTCGCCGGTTCGGTCTTGTTCACCACCGAGGCGATTGTCGATTTGATCACACGGACATTAACGCCTGATGCGATCTCAACCTCAACTTCATTACTGTCATCCTTGACCTTGGTCACCTTGCCCATAATGCCGCCCTGGGTCACAACCTGATCCCCCCGGCGCAGCGCGGACAGCATCGCCTGATGCTCTTTGAGCTTTTTCTGCTGCGGGCGGATCAGCAGGAAATACATGATCCCGAAGATCACGAGCAGAAGCATCAGGTCAGCAGGTCTCATAGTCGATCCTTTGTTGGTAGGGCCCGTCGTCAAGGTCGCGGAACGTTAAAGGCGAGATAAGCGATTGGCAACCAGATGCAAGTGCGGATGTGCGCCCGACAATCCCAAAGCAAGCCCATACAAGGGATACCTGCACCAATCGGCATATTTAGCCCACTTTGGGTATGCGGGAAGAGTACATTGATCATGCGAGAGTGCCTTGCCGTTTCAAGACCAAAACGACACCCACTGAGATAAAGCCAATACCGATAACGTAGTGATGTGCCAGAAAGGCCGCCGTTCGGCAGGCCTTAGCGGGCCACAGAAAGGTGGCGACCGCCATCCACCGGAATAACGGCACCGGTGACAACAGCCGTTTGCATGAGCAAGACGACGAATCGACCGAACTCAATGGGCTCTACAATGCGTCCGATCATTGTCCTTTCGCTTTCGGCCGCCCGAAGCTGCGCGCGATCATCATCGGTCATGTCGGCCCAAAGATCCGAATCTATAAAACCAGGGCGGATGACATTGCATCTGATTGGCGCAAGTGACACGGCTGCAACCTGTGCCATCGCTTCCATTGCCCTAAACGCGGTGTGAACATGCCCCGCTTTGTCGTCGATAATCTGAGAGTATCCGCCAGTGATCAGCGTGATCGAACCGTCTTGGTCCATGTGTTCTCTGGCGTGCCAGATACATCGGTGTGTGCCCCACACCTTGCCTTGCATGAACCGGTCAGCTTCGTCCGGAGGCGTCTGGCTAAAGCTCGACCGCCCGACCGCTCCTGCGGTTATCATCAGATGCGAAAACCGGCCAATCCGATCAAAAAAACCTGAAACACTGTCGTTATCGTCAATATCTATCGCCTCGCCCCGGCACCCGATCTGTGCCGCGACTTCATTGGCCTTGTCCTGGGACCGCGACGTTATGACAACATCAGCGCCAAGCTCTAAAGCCGCTTGAGCAACGCCACGCCCCATACCGCCCGCGCCACCGATACAAACAACCGTTTTACCGCTGATCGTCATGTGAAATCCCCATATTTGCAAAACACCTTAAGGGAGTCCCGTTTGGCAAGTAAGGTCCCAATGGCGCGGTACACGCCGATGATCGGAAATTTCTGACGGGTCAATTTACGAATAAATCCCTACCGGGCCTTCACGGTGGGGTCCGACGTTTTGCCGACGCAAATCCGACGCGATGCCGACAGCCGATTTTCGGTTCACTTGGTCCCCGCAATCAGGCATATGACGCGCACCGAAACACCAGCAAGGACCGATGCCATGCACGACATTCGCGCCATCCGTGACAACCCCGCCGCCTTTGATGCGGCTCTGTCTCGTCGTGGGATCGCGCCGATGTCATCTGAAGTTTTGGCATTGGACGAAGCGCGCCGCGCCAGCATCCTGGCCGCCGAAACCGCGCAGGCCGACGCCAACAAGGCGGCCAAGGAAGTTGGTGCTGCCAAAGGGCGCGGTGATGAGGTTGAGTTTGAACGTTTGCGCGCCTTAGTCGCTGAAAAGAAATCGGAAATCGCGGCGCTGAATGATCAGGCCAAGACCCAGGATGCTGCCCTGACCGACCTTCTTATGGGCATTCCAAACCTTCCCATGGACGAAGTTCCAGAGGGCGAAGATGAGGATGACAATGTCGAAATCCACCGTTTCGGCAACGTCCCCAACTTTGCCTTCGATCCGCTGGAACATTACGAAATCCCCGCCATCCGCCCCGGTATGGATTTCGAAACGGCGGCGAAACTTTCTGGTAGCCGTTTCGTGCTACTGTCGGGCTCTGTCGCCCGTCTGCACCGCGCGCTGGCGCAGTTCATGCTGGATGTTCACACCGAAGAACACGGGTTAACAGAAACCAACACGCCCGTACTGGTGCGTGAAGAAATGATGTACGGCACCGGCCAGCTGCCGAAATTCGGCGAAGACAGCTATCAGACGACCAATGGCTGGTGGCTGATCCCGACGGCGGAAGTTACATTAACAAATATCGTTAATAGCTTGACTATAGACGAAAATTACCTTCCCCGCCGCTATGTCGCTCACACCCAGTGTTTCCGGTCAGAGGCCGGATCGGCAGGCCGGGACACATCGGGCATGCTGCGTCAGCATCAGTTCGAAAAGGTCGAAATGGTCAGCATTACCAAGCCTGAGGACAGCGCGGCAGAACATCAGCGCATGACCAAATGCGCCGAGGCGATTTTGGAAAAGCTGGAGCTTCCTTACCGTACCGTGATCCTCTGCACCGGCGATCTGGGTGCGGGCATGCGCAAGACCCACGATATCGAGGTGTGGTTGCCCGGCCAGAACACCTATCGCGAAATTGCGTCGGTCTCCACCGCTGGCGATTATCAGGCGCGCCGCATGAACGCCCGTTACAAACCGGCCGGCGGCGGAAAACCTGAATTCGTTCATACACTTAACGGCTCAGGCCTGGCCGTTGGCCGCACCCTGATTGCCGTGGTTGAAAACGGCCAACAACAAGACGGATCCGTAATTCTGCCCGCAGCACTGCACCCCTATCTGCGCGGCAAGACACGGATCACAGCAGACGGGCAGTTGGTCTAGGCAACCTTGTCCATCAGGTCAGATGGCAACACAGCGTCGCGCGCGGGTTCCCACCTGCGCGGGCGCAATTTGCTGTCAGTCTCATGCGTCGGGCCGCCATCGCGCGCGACCAGCCAGTCGCGCAGCGCGTCGATCGCGGTTTCCGGCCTGCCCCGCAGATCGTCCAGCACAAAGTTCAAGGTTTGCGGGCAATAGCCCCAGTCCAGATGCACCCGGTCAAGTGCGGCAACCGACAGATTTTCCAACTCCTTCGGGCCATCCCGGTGCGTCTTGAAAAAGTTCATAAGCAGCCCGGCAAATCCCGCCGGTCCGAATTTGTTATTCAACCGGTCCTTGACCGGCGCATAGCGGGTCGCGCATTCGTCGAACGCAGCCCAATCAACCTTCAGATTGGCCCGCGTCGCGCCTTGCGCGATCCAGTGCAACGCAACCGACGACAACCCGGTGACGCTGCCACCGCCACCAACAGACCCATGATTGCCGGGAAACCATTGCTGCAGATATCGCGGCTGTTCGGGGTTGCCCGCACGCGCGTTCAGCTCATCCAGATTGCGCCAGGGCGATGACGGAAAGGTGCGCCGCCGTTCATCAATGGCAATCGCATGACGCGCCGAACAAACCGAGGATGACAGGTCCGTATCATGGAATTTATACTGCCTGTTAAAGCGCTTGGCGGTCGGAATGAATGTCGGCAAACCAAGCGCCTTGACTGTATCCCAGATGCCCAGATAGGCCAGCTTCAACTGGATCGGATTGGTGTTTCGATGTTTACGCCGCCAGACCAATTCGCCTTGGCTGGTCGCCACATCCGGCGAAAACGCCTCGCGAAAGGCAAAGCTTTCCTCGGTCTCGGGATGGGTTTTGGGGTCACGGTCGATGTAACGCGCCATCGCTTTGGGGATATCGGCCAGATGCGCCCGAGGCGGGATGCCGCAGCACCGGATCAGACCGGCCAGCGACCGCGCCGCATAACCGCCCCGCGAAAACCCAAAGATGTAAATCTGATCGCCCGGCTCATAGGCAAAGATCAGGTTGCGATACGCCTCCTCAATAATATCTGTCAGGCCCCAGCCCAGCGCACCACCCAAAAGCCGATCCAGCCGCCGGTTTAGCCGGTTGTTGCCGCGCCCCGATCCCACGCCAGGGGAATAGATCACCTGCTGCGGGTTTCCGGCCGCGTCATATGGCGCGATGCTACGCGCCATGCGGACAACATTGGTGGGGTTTTCGGCGTCTGGTCTGTTCCAGGTTCCGTCAATCAGAATGGCAATACGTTTCATCACAAATCACACCCTACAAAATACAAACGTCATTAAATGCTGACATTTTGGCCTCTTTGGGCGGATTTTGGCAAGTCTGCTATTCCTGACCCATTGGAACGATCTTGCTTCGCCTTAGTTAGAGGGCAATGAAATACATACCCGCACTCCTGACCCTTGTCGTGACGATGACGTTCGTCATATCTCCTGCGCTCACCGATCCGTTCAGCGGGTTCCGCGCGGATCAACTGCCCAATCCGCAGATCAACCCGCCGATCCAGCCTGCTGGCTATGCCTTTGCGATTTGGGGCCTGATCTATGGCTGGTTGGTGGTTTCAGCGGTTTTCGGCATCTGGAAACGCGCCGAAGATCCCGATTGGAACCGTGCGCGCTGGCCGCTGACCGTCAGCCTTGCCGTCGGCACGCCATGGCTGGCTGTCGCCAATGCAAGTGCGGTCTGGGCGACCGTGCTGATCTTTGTAATGGCAGCAGGTGCGATCCTCGCGCTGCTCTGGGCTCCCGCCCGCGACCGCTGGTGGCTGCAGGTTCCTGTTGGTATCTATGCTGGCTGGCTGACGGCAGCATCGTTTGTATCACTGGGCAGCACGGCGGCGGGCTATGGTCTGCTGACCGAGGCGCTCGGCTGGGCCTATATCGGTATTATCGCGGCCTTGTGCGTAGCTGCTATCGTGCTGTGGCAGCGCCGTACGCCATCCTATGGGCTGACCATTATCTGGGCGCTCGTCGGCATCATAATCGCCAACGGCACAGCCGAATGGACAGTGACCGTACTGGCAGGGGTTGGTATTCTCGCCATTGTGGGCATGCTGACCGTTATCACTGCTACCGGTCAGAAGGTCCCTTCTTGAGGTGCTTTGACAGGCGTGACGGTTGCGAGGATTTCTTGTCCTTGTAGGGGTTCTTGTCGCCCTGATCGCGCAGATACAGCCGGATCGGCGTGCCGGGCATGTCGAAATCAACCCGCAATCCGTTGATCAGATAGCGTTTATAGCTTTCAGGCACCAAATCGGGATGTGATGTCATCACGACGAATGCAGGTGGGCGTGTCTTGACCTGAGTGGCATAGCGCATCTTGATCCGCTTGCCCCCCGGCGCTGGCGGCGGGTGCTGTTCCAGCATGCCGGTCAGCCAGCGGTTCAGCCCAGCCGTGGTCACCCGCCGGTTCCAGACCTCATGCGCACGCATGATCGCCTGTTGCAGGCGGTCCAGCCCCTTGCCGGTCTTGGCCGACACAGTAACCAGTGGCGCGCCCTTCAACTGTGGCAACAGCCGTTCGAAGGACTGGCGCAGCTCTTTCAGCTTGTCCTGTTTGTCGGCCTCGGTGTCCCATTTGTTGACCGCGACGACAACGGCCCGCCCTTCGCGTTCGGCCAGATCGGCGATGCGCAGATCCTGCTGTTCAAAGGGGATTTCAACATCTAGCAGGACAACCACGACCTCGGCAAACTTCACCGCCCGCAAACCATCGGACACTGAAAGTTTTTCCAGCTTTTCCTGCACCTTGGCCTTCTTGCGCATGCCCGCTGTATCAAAGATGCGCATGGGCACGCCGCCCCACTCCTGCTGGACGGAAATCGCGTCGCGGGTGATCCCGGCCTCTGGCCCGGTCAGCAGCCGTTCTTCGCCGATGATCTTATTAATTAAGGTGGATTTGCCAGCATTGGGGCGCCCGACCACGGCGATCTGCAGCGGCTTGGCGCGGGTCGGCACGCGCGCCACGTCGTCGTCATCATCGCCAACATCCACATCCATTTCAGGCGCATCGGCTGCTGCGCGTTCTTCATGCGCATCTGCGATGGGACGCAACACATCCAGCAACTCGCCCATGCCTTCGCCGTGTTCGGCGGACATGCGGATCGGCTCGCCGAGGCCCAACGCATAAGCCTCAAGGATAGAGGCATCGGCGGCTTTTCCTTCGCCCTTGTTGGCGGCGAGGATCACATTGGCATTTTTCTTGCGCAGGATATCGGCAAACACTTCGTCCGCTGGCAGCACCCCGGCCCGCGCATCGATCATGAACAGGCAGACATCGGCCATTTCCACCGCGCGTTCGGTCAGGCGGCGCATCCGGCCTTGCAGGCTGTCATCTGTCGCCTCTTCCAGACCGGCACTGTCGATCACGGTAAAGCGCAGATCGGCCAACCGCCCCTCGCCTTCGCGCAGGTCGCGGGTGACCCCTGGCTGGTCGTCGACCAAGGCCAGTTTCTTGCCCACCAGACGGTTGAACAGCGTGGATTTGCCCACGTTCGGGCGGCCCACAATGGCAAGGGTAAAGCTCATCTTTTGCGGCTCCTGACGCTGTTCAAGCTGCGCCGATACACCAAATGTGGATCAACGGAAAGCGTGCAATTGCCCGGTTTTGCTGACCACGTAAAGCGTCTGACCCGCCACAACAGGATGCGACGCAGCACCTCCATCAATCTCGACCGTACCAACCAGCGTGCCAGAGGCCGGATCGAACTGCCGGATCAGCCCGTCAGAGGATGCCACAATCAGGCGCCCGCCCGCCAGAACCGGCCCGTAATGCCCGACGACACGTTTCTGCCGCGCGCTGCGTTCCTCGGTCAGGGCCGGCAGTGCGATGCGCCAGACGGGGTTACCGCTGGCTGCATCCAGCCGCATCAGCTGGTTGAGGTCATTGATCAGGAAAACCGCATTTCCCACAGGCCAGACCGGGCTGATTGCCCCTTCGCTGGCCGTCCAGAGCCGGTCACCGTTGAAAATGTCAAAGGCCGCAAGCCGACCGCCGAAATTGCCCACATAAACGCGGTTGCCATCAATCACCGGATCACTGGCGATGTCCGTCACAAGGGCTGCTGCCCGCCCCAGCCGGTCACCGCTGACCACACTGGACCAACGCCGCAAGCCGCCTTCGGGGAATGTTGCGATCACTTCACCGGACGGAAACGGGAAAATGGCTATATCATTATTGACCGCCGGGGCTGCCCCGCTGCCGAAATTCGCGGTTGAGGGGTTGCTGTTGACCTGCCAGCGAATGCGTCCGGTGGATGTCTCCAGCGCCCATGCGGTGCTGTCGCGGGCCACAACATACACCAGATTACCACGGATCGTCGGCGGTGACATGGCAGGCGCGTCAAGGTCCTGTACCCAGTTCACCCGGCCCGTGGCGGTATCAAGCGCGGATATCTCGCCAAAGCCGGTTGTCACATAGACCTGACCGCCAGATACCGACACACCGCCACCAGATGCATCGGTCGGATTATCGCGGCCAGGTGTCAGGTTGCGGGTCCAGATCGTCTGCCCAGCGGTCGATGTAGCCGTGACGGTTGCCCGTGCATCGAGCGTGTAAACGACGCCGCCCGCGACCACGGGGTCAGCGGTGATCCGAGCGCGTCGGCTGTCGCCCTCGCCAATTGGCGACACGAACACCGGGGCCAAAGTGCTGCCAAGGGCGGGATGTGTGATCAGGTGATCCGGCCCGCCATTGCGATGGGTCCAGTCCGCGTTTGCGCGGGCTGCAGGGATACTGACAGGCAACGACTGGTTCACAAAAGCAGGGCTTTCCCGCAGATCAAAGCGCTCGCCCGGCAGGATGATGTCTTCTTCGCCGCAGGCCGCAAGCAGGGCAAGGGCCAGACCGGCGCAGATGAGGTTCTTCGCTGTCACGTTCTGTCCTATCGCTTACTCTGTCTCGGGTTCTGGGATCGGCTCGCCCAGCGCCACCATCAGCGTTTGCGCCCGCTCTCGCAAGCCCCGCGTCACGGCCGCATCTTCGACAATGCTGCGCAAGTCGGCGATTGCAGCATCGGTTTCACCCTGTTCCAGCTTGGCATTGGCCATCTGTTCCAGCGCCAGCAGGCGGAAGGGTTGCCCCGGCTGCGCCAGTTGTTCCAGCGTGATCATCCGTGCGGCAGGATCGTCCGAGGGCAGCATCGCAGCCTTGAACGCGGCAAGATCACGGTACATTTCGGGGATGTCGCCATTTGTGATCAACCCTGCCAGTGTCTCGGCCGCTGCATCGATATCACCGGCCTCTTCCTGCGTTGCAGCCGTCAGCAAGGCGGCAACAGCAACAGCGGGCCCCTGTGCATCAACAGCCGCAATGGCATCAGCCCGCGCCGCGAAATCATCCTGGTTGAGCGCATCCAACAACGCATCGCCCGTCGCCTCAGCCGCGGCCCTTGTCTGCGCCTTGCGGTATTCGTTCCAGGCAGCGCCACCGACGATCAGCAAAACAGCCAGCACAGCGATCCAGCCGTAGCGGCGCAGATATCCGTACAGTTTGTCGCGCTGAACTTCTTCTGCGACTTCGTCTAGAAAACTGTCCGAGTTGCTCAATGCGGCCCCCATTCATCGCCATGCGCGAAATGCTGTTTGCGCGTTCATATCGTGAAGCCTGCGGGATGAACAAGACCTGTCTGGGTGCCGCAAGGTCACGTTCTTGCGGCGATGCAGAAATCCAGTCTTGCAGGAAAGTATTTCAATCGCTAAAGTGAACTGAATGGTTTAGTTCGATTTGTGATCCAAAAACGTGGTTGCATCGTATGAAACAACATCTATGTAAAAACCCATCACATTGGGATGCGGTCATCCAAGGGGCTACGTCATGAAGATCATTTCGATCATCACCGCCATTATCGTTTGCGGCGTTTTGTATCTGTTTGTTTTCGAGCGTGACCGCCTCACTGACTTTGCGCAGGCCTCGCCACTTGCAGGAGATGAAGCCCCCATCGAAACGGCAGAAGTTGCTGAAGAAGAAACACCTGCTGAGACAGTGTCAGGTGGTGTGGGCGTGGTCGCAATTCGTTCGGTTGCGCAAACGATCGACAGCGCCGTTATTCTGCGTGGCCGGACCGAAGCGGCGCGTCAGGTCACTGTTGCCGCGGAAACATCTGGTCTGGTCGTGTCTGAACCATTGCGCAAAGGCACCTTTGTGGAGCAGGGCGATGAACTATGCCGTCTTGACCCCGGCGCGCGGCAGGCATCACTGGCCGAAGCCCGCGCCCGCCTGACAGAAGCCGAAGGGCGCGTGCCAGAGGCGCAGGCGTCGGTCGCCGAGGCGAATGCCCGTGTCCGCGAGGCTGAAATCAACCTTAACGCTGCCCAGCAACTATCGCAGGATGGCTTTGCCTCTGAAACCCGCCTTGTGAGCGCGCAGGCCGCGATGGACGGTGCCAGGGCCGGTGTGCAACGCGCCAATTCCGGCGTGAAATCGGCCGAAGCCGGGATCGAGGCGGCCGAGGCGGCAGTGGAATCCGCCGAGCGCGAAATCGACCGCCTGACGATCCGTGCGCCATTCGCGGGGCTGCTCGAAACCGATACGGCTGAATTGGGGTCGCTGATGCAGCCCGGCGCGCTCTGCGCGACTGTGATCCAGCTCAACCCGATCAAGCTTGTGGGCTTTGTCCCCGAGGCGGATGTGTCCAAGATCAGCGTTGGCGCGTTGGCTGGTGCCCGCCTTGTATCGGGGGCCGAGGTGCAGGGGCGGGTGACATTCCTGTCCCGTAGCGCCGATGAAACGACCCGCACCTTCCAAGTGGAAGTTGAGGTCGCCAATGATGATATGACGATCAGCGATGGTCAAACTGCTGAAATTTTGGTCGCCTCCGAAGGGCGCACCGCCCATTTGTTGGCGCAATCCACCCTGACATTGGACGATGACGGGGTTTTGGGTGTACGCACTATCAATGCAGATAACATCGCGACCTTCATGCCGGTCACGCTGCTGCGCGACACCGCCGAAGGTGTCTGGGTGACAGACCTGCCGGACGAGGTCGATGTCATCACGGTCGGTCAGGAGTTCGTCACGGACGGTGTGCTTGTGGCGCCGACATTTGCGGAGGCAAAAGGATGACTGGACTCGTCGATTGGGCCGCATCACGCGCCCGTATGGTTCTGGCGTTTATCGCCCTGTCGCTCTTGGCGGGCGGGTTTGCCTATGTCGGCCTGCCGAAAGAGGGCGAGCCTGACATTGAAATTCCGGCGATCTTTGTTTCTGTCCCTTTCCCCGGCATTTCGGCGGAAGACAGCGAGACCTTGCTGGTCAAGCCGATGGAGACCGAGCTGTCCGATCTGGACGGGCTGAAAACAATGTCCGCCACCGCCGCCGAAGGTTATGCAGGCGTTGCGCTGGAATTCGAATTCGGCTGGGACAAAACCAAGATATTGGCCGATATCCGCTCTGCCATGAACAACGCAGAGGCGCAGTTTCCCGCCGGAGCCGACCAGTATTCAATTAACGAGATCAACTTTTCGGAATTCCCGATCATCATCGTGAACCTGACCGGTCAGGTGCCTGAACGTACGCTGATCCGCATCGCCAAAGACCTGCAGGAACGGATCGAAGGGCTTGATGCGGTGCTAGAAGCGGGTCTTGCAGGGACGCGGGATGAAATGCTTGAGGTCGTCATCGACCCGCTGCGGCTGGAAGCCTATGACGTTACCGCCGGTGAATTGATCAATGTTGTAACAAACAACAACCTGCTGATTGCGGCAGGCGAGGTCGAAACCGATCAGGGTACATTTGCCGTCAAGATCCCGTCATCCTTTGACGAGGCTCAGGATATCTACAACCTGCCTGTCAAAACCAATGGTGACAGGGTCATCACACTTGGCGATTTGGCCACCATCCGGCTGACGTTTGAAGACCGCGCTGGCACAGCCCGCTTTAACGGCGTCAATACGGTGGCGCTACAAGTGGTCAAGCGCAAGGGGTTCAACCTGATCGACACGACCGCGCTGGTGAAAGAGGTGGTTGACGCGGAGCGCGCCAACTGGTCGCCTGAATTGCAGGCGGCTGTCGAGGTCGGCACATCAAATGACCAATCACGCAACGTGGCCTCCATGGTCAGCCAATTGGAGGGGTCAGTTCTGACGGCCATCGCATTGGTGATGATCGTCGTTCTGGCGGCACTCGGGACCCGCCCTGCCCTATTGGTGGGTTTTGCCATTCCGACATCGTTCCTGTTGTGCTTTGCCTTGCTGGCAGTGATGGGCATTACGATCTCGAACATCGTGATGTTCGGGCTGATCCTCGCTGTGGGTATGCTGGTTGATGGCGCTATCGTCGTCGTCGAATACGCCGATAAACGCATTCGCGAAGGCACCGGGCCCATGCACGCCTATGTCGAAGCCGCCAAGCGGATGTTCTGGCCGATCATTTCATCTACGGCCACAACGCTTTGTGCGTTCCTGCCTATGCTGTTCTGGCCCGGCGTGCCCGGGCAGTTCATGGGCATGCTTCCTGTCACTCTCATCTTCGTGCTGTGTGCTTCGCTGGTCGTAGCCCTAATCTATCTGCCCGTGATGGGTGGCGTTACTGGCCGGATGAGCCGGCTGTTCGGCAACGCATCCGACGCGCTGCGTGATCGGCTACCCTGGTTTGTCTGCGCGCTTCTGGTGATCCCCGCGATCATGATCGTTTTCACCGGCGCGATGCTGACCCTGAACCCCGGCTATTTGTCAGGCCGCGCCGTGCAGACCGATAGCCTCTGGTCATCGCTGCCGGGTATGGCCTTGTTCCTGGCCGGTGCCATCATCTTGTCGATTACTGTCGGTGCCGCCCGGTTGGAGCGTAAGGCGACCAAAATCAAGGCGGGCTATCGCCGGTCGATTTTCGGCACGTTCATGCATGCGATTGTCGGCAACCCGGTCATGCCGCTGGTTGCGGCGGGCGGCGTGGTTTTCACCGTCTTTTCGATCTTTGGCTACTATGGCGCCAACAATAACGGTGTTGAGTTCTTCGTGGAATCAGAGCCCGAGCAGGCCATCGTTTATGTCCGGGCGCGCGGCAACCTGTCATTGACCGAAAAGGATGAACTGGTCCGCCAGGCTGAAGAGATCGTACTGGCCCATCCCGGCGTGATCACCGCGTTTTCCTTTGCCGGTGATGGCGGACTGAACACAGATGCCAGCGGCGCCAGCACGCCCGTTGACACGATCGGTCAGGTGCAACTGGAAACGATACCATGGGAAGACCGCGCCGGGATCGCCGAACTGGACGGCGATGTTGTGCTTGAAGAAATTCAGACCGCGTTGAACACGATACCCGGAATTGAGACTGAAATCCTCGCGCAAGCGCGTGGTCCTGCTTCGGGCAAACCTGTTCACCTGCGCCTGAAAAGCGACAACTGGGAAGAGCTGCTTGCAGCCACCACCACCGCGCGTGCCCGGTTTGAAACGACCCCTGGTCTGATCACGATTGAGGATTCGCTGCCTCTGCCCGGTATCGACTGGCAGATTGATGTGGACGTGGAAAAAGCGGGCCGGTTTGGTGCCGATGTCGCCTCGGTCGGGGCGATGGTGCAGCTTGTAACGCGCGGCATCCTGCTGGACACGATGCGCGTGGATAGCTCTGACGAAGAGATCGAAATTCGCGTGCGTCTGCCGGAACAGGACCGGGTCCTGTCGACGCTGGACAGCCTGCGGGTGCGCACGAACTCCGGGCTAATCCCCTTGTCGAACTTCACCACCCGGACGCCAGTTGAAAAGCTCGCCCAGATCGACCGTGTGGACCAGAAACGTTATTTCGATGTGAAGGCCGATGTTGGCAGCAATATGTTCAAACTTGTTGCGAACGATGAAACACTTGCCGTGGTGCGGCTGGTGGATGATCTGGCGACCGGTATGGATCGGTACGAAATCGTCAACCTGGAGGGCGAAACCACTGAAGCCGCGTTGGAGGCTTTGGTCGCCGATGGGTCCACATCAGAGGTGCCTGTCAACGCCAACGAACGGATAGAGGCCCTGACGGAGTGGCTGCAAACCAACCCGCTGC
This sequence comes from Yoonia sp. R2-816, assembly GCF_046762905.1. Classification (NCBI taxonomy): domain Bacteria; kingdom Pseudomonadati; phylum Pseudomonadota; class Alphaproteobacteria; order Rhodobacterales; family Paracoccaceae; genus Yoonia; species Yoonia sp. R2-816. Next base: position 71,157 of record NZ_JBKQXN010000138.1, read on the forward strand.
CTGGCTCAATTGAATGGGAATGGACCGGCGACCAAGAGGACCAAGCCGAGTCGGGCGCTTTCCTGCAAACCGCCTTTGCGGGGGCGCTGGGTCTGATGTTCATCATCCTGCTGGCACAGTTCAACAGCTTCTATAACTCCGTTCTGGTGCTGCTGGCGGTCGTGATGTCCACCGCCGGGTCGTTGGTGGGCATGCTGGTGATGGGGCAGCCATTTTCGATCATCATGACCGGCACAGGTATCGTGGCGCTGGCCGGGATCGTGGTGAACAACAACATCATCCTGATCGACACCTATCAGGAATACAGCCAATACATGCCAAGGACCGAGGCGATTACACGGACCGCGGAGGATCGTATCCGCCCTGTGCTGCTCACAACCATCACCACGATGGCCGGTCTGGCCCCGATGATGTTCGGCCTCTCGCTCGACTTCATGAATGGGGGTTACTCCATCGACAGCCCGACAGCGCTCTGGTGGAAACAGCTGGCGACTGCCGTTGTCTTTGGCCTTGGCATCGCCACGGTTCTGACGCTGGTCTTCACGCCATCCATGCTGGCGGTGCGTGTCTGGGTCGTGACCTATGCGCAGTGGTTCGCACAGCTGCTGGCCAAACTGTCCATGGGCCGCAGCAGCCGCGCCGCCCGTGACTGGGCCCTGTCCAAGCAGGCAAGCCGAGTGAAGATGCCGGAGTTCATCTGGAACGAGGATGAACAATTGCCGCCGCTGAAACTGACCACACCTTTGCAAGCGGCAGAATAACCTAGGTCTGGACCGCGCCTTCACCGGCGCGGTTCATGATCGCCAGCGTGCGCAGCGCAAGGACAAGCGCCAGCACCGCACAAAGGGCAATCGCCCCGATCATCGGCACCGCTGTCCCGTCAAAGAACAGCCCGGTGATCACCACCATCATCCCGCCAGTGACCATCTGCAACGTCCCGCCCAGCGACGATGCAAGCCCTGCAATATCGCCATGCGGATCAAGCGCCATAACCATGGTCGTGGGAATGATCAGGCCAAGGCAGGCATTCGCCATGAACAGCCCCGCGACGATGACGGGCAGACTGGCAAACCCTGCCAGACCGATCATCAGCAGGCCGAGCGAAAACCCGGCGAAGCCGATCACAGCCCAGCGAATAACCGGCAGAATGCCGAGCTTTTCACCCAGCGGCCCCGCCATTTGCGAGGCGGCAAAAAACCCGATGGCATTGATCGCAAAGGCGATGCTGAAACCCGTCGGGCTGAGCCCGAATTGCCCGGTATAAACGAAAGACGCGCTGGCGATAAACACCATGAAACTGGCAAATCCAAAGCCACCGATAAATGTCAGCCCCATAAAAACCGGGTCGCGCATCAGCACCTTGGTGCCGCGCCAAAGATTGGCGATGTTCACCGGGATGCGATTTGACGCATCCAGAGTCTCGGGAAGTGCAAAAGCGGTCAAAAGCAGGCTGAGCCCTGCGGCCAGACACAAGATCCAGAAGATCAGCCGCCAGTCGCCAATAGCGATCAGTCCGCTGCCTGCCAGCGGCGCCAGCATTGGCGAGACGGAGATGACAAGCATCACCATCGCCATCAGCTTGGTTGCGGCGGTACCCGTATGCATATCCCGGATCACCGCACGCGGCACCACCATCAGAACCGCGCCACCAATGCCCTGCAGTGCCCGAAAGCCGATCAGCGCACCAATCGTCGGCGCCATGGCGCAGCCAATCGACGCCACCACAAAGATCGCGAGGCCGACATAAAGCGGCCGCTTGCGCCCCACCTGATCGGCCCACGGCCCATAGACCAGTTGCGCGATCCCGAAAGCCACAAAATACGAGATCAGCGTCAGTTGAACTGCGGCGACATCCGCCTGCAGGCCGGCCGCAATTGCAGGCATGGCCGGTAGATACATATCAATCGCAAAGGGACCAACAGCAGAGAGTAGCCCCAGAATAAGGGCAGCGCGCAGCATAGACATATCTGAAACCTCGGGAGTTATATGCGTGGAACTTATCGCCGGTTATCAGCGATGACAATTGGTGAGTTTACCCAAGGGCACCGGCCAAGCGAGATACCACCAGCCACGGCAGAATTGCCGCCAATCCCAGAAAGCAAAGGCCCAGTACCGCAAAAACACCGTCGCGCGCCAAAATTCCGATAGCAATCAGCAACACGCCGGCCCCTATGGTGGTTGATGACATGGGCACGAGTTCCAGCGCGGGAATCAAGGCGGCACCGGCTGCACAGATCAGATAAAGTAGTTGGGTCATCGGACGTCTGACAAGAAATGATAGACGTTGCCGCGTCGCCCAATCCAGCCAACCCGCCAATCGCCGCAGAACGGCCACCGCCCTGCTGATCCGCTCTGCCGCCACGGTCCTGTCCTGCAAAAAGCCGGGCAACCACGGATGTGATCGGCCAAAAGCGCCCTGAATTGCGATCAGAAAGATGGCAAGCCCGCAAAAGGACGAAAACAAAGGGATCGCACTTAGCGGTGATACGATCAGCAGCGCCGGGACGGCCAGTGTCGGCGCAAGCGCCGCATGGCCAAATGCCGCCATCAGGTCGCGCGCGGCAACCGGCCCGTCCGCGACGGCGGTCTCAATCGTGTCCACAATGGCGGTGACGGGCTGATCCTGTGGCATGGCTGACTCAGGCGGCTTCCTCGTCCGACTGCCGGTTCCACAGATTGGCATAGCGCCCTTCCTGTGCCAGCAGATCATCATGTTTGCCCTCTTCGACGATCACGCCGTTTTCCAGCACGACGATCCGGTCAGCATCGGCGATGGTCGAAAGTCGGTGGGCGATGGTGATCACGGTCCGCCCCTCGCCCATCGCCTTCAACTCGGCCTGAATTTCCATCTCGGTCTCTGTGTCCAGCGCGCTTGTCGCCTCGTCCAGCAGCAGGATCGGCGGATTTTTCAGCAAGGTACGGGCAATACCGACCCGCTGCTTTTCACCACCCGACAGTTTCAGCCCGCGTTCACCGACCGTGGTCTGATAACCGTCCGGCAGGCTGATGATGAAATCATGGATTTTCGCGGCCTTCGCCGCCGCGACAATATCGTCCTCTGACCCGCCCGGCCGGCCATAGGCGATGTTGTAATGCACCGTATCATTGAACAGGACCGTGTCCTGCGGGACCACCCCGATCTGGGCATGCAGGCTGTCTTGCGTCACATCGCGCACATCCTGCCCGTCAATCAGCAAGGCACCGCCATTGACGTCATAGAACCGGAACAACAGCCGCCCGATGGTCGATTTGCCGGACCCCGACGAACCCACAATGGCAACCGTCTGGCCCGGCGTGACCTCCAGATTGATGCCTTTCAGGATCGGACGCGCCGCATCATAGCCAAACGACACATCACGCAACACAACCCGCCCGCCATTCACCTGCAGTGGCTTGGCGTCCGGCTTGTCCTCCACCTCTGCCGGTTGGCCCAACAGGTCGAACATATCGCCCATATCGATCAGCGCCTGTCGGATTTCGCGGTAGACGGTCCCGAGGAAATTCAGCGGCATCGTGATCTGAATCATGTAGGCGTTGACCATCACGAAATCGCCCACAGTCAGATCGCCGCGCTGCACCCCCATCGCCGCCATGACCATGACTGCGACAAGGCCCCCGGTGATCAGCAGTGATTGCCCGAAATTCAGGAATGCCAGCGAATAATTGGTGCGGATCGCGGCGTTTTCATATTGCGCCATGGCGGCGTCGTAACGATCCGCCTCCCACCGTTCAGCCCCGAAGTACTTGACCGTTTCGAAATTCAGCAGGCTGTCGATGGCCTTCTGGTTGGCGTCGGTGTCCTGATCATTCATTTCCTTGCGGATTTTGACCCGCCATTCGGTGACGCGAAAGGTAAACCAGACATACAAGGCAATGGTCAGAACAACGACCGCCAAGTACCAGACATCAAACAGGAAAAACAAAACAGCCGAGATCATCAGCAGTTCCAGCACCAGCGGCCCCATGCTGAAGAGCAGGAACCGCAACAGGAAATCGACCCCCTTCACCCCTCGCTCGATCACCCGGCTCAATCCGCCAGTTTTGCGCGTGATGTGATAGCGCATGGACAGGCGGTGAATATGTGTGAACGTTTCAAGCGCCAGCATCCGCAACGCACGTTGGCCAACCCGTGTGAACACCACATCGCGTAGCTGCTGAAAACCCACGGTCATCAGCCGCGCCAACCCATAGGCCAGGGTCAGACCCACCGCGCCAAGGCCCAGGATGGTGGCGGCATCGGCGCCTTCGGGCGCAAGCGCATCAACCGCCTGCTTGTAAAAAATCGGCGTGCCCACCGCGATGACCTTGGACAACAAAAGCACCATCAATGCCAGTATGACCCGGCGCTTGACCCATCCCTGCCCGTCCGGCCACAGATACGGCACAACGCGCCGGATGACTGCCCAGCCCTGCACCTTGGCATTGTCGAGATTTGTGGCGGTTTTGGGAAGGCGACGCATCAGGTACTCCGGGGTAACAGCCCTTTTACCTAGGGTGCCGCCCGGCAGATGACCAGCCCTTGCACCGCTATTGCGTCATTTCCGGAATGCGAAATATCTGGCCAGGATAAATCAGGTCAGGATCCTTGATCAGATCGCTGTTGGCCTCGAACACCTCGACATAGAATATGCCCGCACCCAGATTTTCCTCGGCAATGGCCCAAAGGGTCGAACCGGGCTGTACTGTCCGAACGGCCACATCAAACCCGTCGCGCGAAGTCTCTTCGGCAAGCACGGCAGCGACCTCTTCAGCCTCTTCACGCTTGAACGGGGTTTCGATGCGCGACACGACCTCGCCCTCGCTGTCTACTTCGTCGATCCGCAGGGTATAAACGCCGGTATCCACATCTGGCAGGCCGATCTGCCAGTCGCCACCTTCGGTAACGGGTGATGCGGTAACCGGCTGATTATCCAGATAGACCTGCACGGCCCCATCGCCGATTGCCCGACCTGACAATTGCACCTCGCCTGATGGGTCATAGGTGATGGCGTCCAGTGCCACATTGGACTGCACCACCGGGGCGGCAGCGCTTGGGGCGGCCTGCACCACCTTGATGCCGTCTGCATCAGCTTGCAGTACAGTTGGCGGTAATGCTGCGGCGGTTGTGACCCGATCAGCAACCGTTGCCTCAAGCGATCCCGGCTCTGGCGTGCCATTCACCGCGTCATCCTCTACGGCGGCGATTGTGGCGGATGTTTCGGTCCCGGGTGCCTCTGGTGCAGTCGGCGCATCGGCAACCAGTACCTCGGGCCCGGCGATGGGGGCCACGATATAGCTGGTTTCGGAGCTGATGGCGGCACCATCAGGATCAGCCAGCAAGGTCAGGGTTCGCGGCTGATCGGATGGGCCGGCTTGGGGCAACGCGACAAAACTGCCAGAGGCATCGGCTGTGACCCGTTCAATCGCCTCGCCTGACAGCATGATATCGACCACCTGCCCCGGCTCAGCCCGACCCGCGACGACCATGCTGCCGTCAGGTTCGACCCGAAAGGTGTCGAACATCGGCGCGGGCGGCGGCGGTGCAGACGCCTCGGCCGTTTCAGTCGCATCCGATGGCGCGATGTCGACCGCGGGTTCGGGAGCAGCCTGTGTCACGCCCTCCCCGGGCTGCTCTTGCGGCAGAAAAACCAATACGGCAACAGCGATCACGACCGCCGCCAATGCCCCCAGGGCGATACGCCCCGCAGTTGATTTCGTTTGCTCAGCCAAGGCCCGCCCCCTTCAATAAACCGCGATGCTTCGATGCCCAACACATCCGGTTGAGGCAGCATAGCAACCCCGCTATGACCGGTCAAAGCTAAGCGCGTCGTGAAGGGTGCCCCGATGATCAAATCTGTATGTGTTTACTGTGGCTCGCGCGATGGCAATAAAAACAGTTATGCCGCCGCCGCAGAGGCGACGGGCCATATGCTGGCCCGTAACAATTGGCGTCTCGTCTATGGGGCTGGCGATGTCGGCCTGATGGGCCGCGTCGCCAATGCGGTGCAGGCCAAGGGTGGCGCAACCTTTGGTGTCATCCCCACCCATCTGCTTGATTGGGAAGTGGGCAAACGCGATCTGGACAGTTTTGTGGTGACCGAGACGATGCATGAACGCAAGAAGGTCATGTTCATGAACGCCGATGCGGTTGTGGTGCTGCCCGGCGGGGCCGGATCACTGGATGAGTTTTTCGAGGCGCTGACATGGCGGCAATTGGGGCTGCATGCCAAGCCCATTATTTTGCTGAATATCGATGGGTTCTGGGACCCGCTGAAGAACTTGTTGGATCACGTGGTGCGCAGCGGTTTTGCCGGTGATGACATTCTGTCTTTCGTGACAACCGTGCCCGATGTCGTGGCGCTCGAGGCAAAACTGACAGAGGTTCTATGACGCTTCCATCAACGCCGCATAGCGCGCGAGCGAAATGTTCGAACCACATGCAATAATCCCAACATGCCGCCCGGCCAGCTCATCCCGCAGCGGGCCAAGGATCGCCGCCAAAGACGCGGCACAGGCCGGTTCCGCGGTGATCCGTAGATTGGTCTGATAATGCGCCATGGCATGCAGCATCTCGCCATCGTCAATACGCACCACGCGATCCACATGCGCCTGTGCGATCCCAAAGCTCATCGGCATGGCCAAGGGCGAGCCCAGACTGTCGGCAATCGTATCGACCTGCTCCAACCGTAACGGCATGCCCGCCTCAAGGCTGCGATACATACTGTCCGCGCCAAACGGCTCCACGCCGATCACCTGTGCGATGGGGTTCGTTTGCTTGATGGCACAAGCCATGCCGCTGATCAGCCCGCCACCGCCAACGGGGATAACGAACGTATCAATATCCGGTGCTTGTGATTGATATTCCTGACCACAAGTTGCCGCCCCCAGGATCATATGCGCGGCCTCAAACGGGTGCATCATGACCCGGCCACCCTCCGCCGCTGTGTTCATCGCTGTAAAGGCACCAGCCATATCATCGTAAAGCTGCACTGTTGCGCCCAGCGCCTCGCATCCTGCAATCCGTTCCGGGTCGGTCGCGCGGGGCATGGTGATCAGCGCGTCGACTCCAGCCTGTCGCGCCGCCCATGCGACGGCCAACGCATGGTTCCCGCCACTCGCCGCAACAACACCTGCAGCGCGCTGATCGGCGGTCAGGTTGCGGATACCCAGCAACGCACCCCGCGCTTTGAATGACCCGGTTTGCTGGAACAACTCCAGTTTCAGCGTGACACTGGCGCAATCAGGCAAAATCCGTTCCCACCGACTGGCAGACAACGGCAGGACGGGTGTTCGGATAATGGCATCCTCGAGTGCTGCGGCAGCGGCAGAGATTTCCGTCAGTGTCGGCCCGACCATATCCATTCTCCACAACAAAAGGCCCGCGAGATGTCCCACGGGCCAATCGCTTTGTCCACCACGGATGAATCAGGTCAGGCTGGCCTTCACGATCTTCTCGATCTCGTCCAGCGGATGGTTGGTCAGCGTTTTAGGTATTTCAGCAGTCACCTTATCGCTGACTTCCTGATGCATCTGATCGCGCAATTCGCCCAGAACCGATGGTGATGCCACAAGAATGATGTCCTCGAAGTTGCCCTTGTGGGCATGACCATAAAGCAGATCGGCTAAATCCGACGCAAACCGATCCTTGGCCAATTCGTGCCAATCGGTGTCATCGAGGGCGGATTTATGGCCGGGTCCGCCATCATTCATGCGGCCGGGGCGATTGGCGGATTGTTCATAATCCGATGGATTGTCCTGCTCTTTTTTGCGCACAACAGTCAGATGAGGATTTTCGTGGTCTGTTTCGTTTTCGAGGAAAAGCGCCTTCTCGCCGTCGGCGACCAACACCCAGGTCTTTGCCTTCAGCTTAGTCATCGTCAGTGCCTTCGGTCGGCGCGATATCTTTATGATCGCCCCGTACCATGCTGGCACCAGTGGCACCATTATGGAAGTCCGCGCCCTTGCCGTGCGCACCCGGCACACGTGTGTTGCCGCCTTCGGCGTCGATCACTTGTTCGGTTTCCTTGCTGGCATCCTTGGAACGTTCGCGGTCTGTCATCGGGTCGCCCTCCATTTTGTTTTTCATTCAAGATATGAACCTGCAAACCGGCGTTCCGTTCCCAATAAAAAAGGCCCGCCGCACCCTGCGACGGACCTTATCACACATTGGCGTCTAGGTCACATGCGGGATGCGACGTTTTCCCAGTTCACCAGATTATCAAGGAAGTTGGTCAGGTATGCTGGCCGCTTGTTGCGGAAATCGATGTAATAGGAATGTTCCCACACATCGCAGCCCAGCAGGGCGGTCTGGCCAAAGCAGACCGGGTTCACGCCGTTTTCGGTCTTGGTGACCTTCAGGCTGCCATCGCTGTCCTTGACCAGCCAGGCCCAGCCGGACCCGAACTGCCCGGCACCGGCGGCGCTGAAATCATCCTTGAACTTGTCGACCGAACCAAAGCTTTCGGTGATCGCTTTTTCCAGTTCACCAGGCATACCGTAATCGCCGGGGCCCATCATTTCCCAGAACTGGTTATGGTTCCACAACTGGCTGATATTGTTGAAGATACCGCTCTGGGCAACAGCGTTCTTGTCATAGGTGCCGACGATAATCTCTTCAAGGGATTTGCCCTCCCACTCGGTGCCTTCAATCGCCTTGTTGCCATTGGTCACATAGGCGTTGTGGTGCAGATCATGGTGATATTCGAGCGTTTCCTTGGACATGCCTTTGCTGGCAAGCGCGTCATGGGCATAGGGAAGATCGGGAAGTTCAAAAGCCATTTCTCATATCTTTCTGAGTTAAGGACGGGGTGAAGTGATACATGTCACAATGCGACCCAAGGTCAAGGCCAGCAAGGAGCTAAACAGATGACTCCAAAAGACGTTGTCAGCGCATTCTGGGATGCTATGGCAACAAATGATTTTGCGGCGGCAAGTCTGTGGCTGGCCCCGGATTTCCAAGGTTTCTGGCCGCAATCGAAAGAACAAATCAAAGGTCGAAATGACTTTGCCGCCATCAACACCGCCTACCCGGCGGCCGCGCGCTGGCAGTTTGATGTACAGGCCATCGTGGCCGAAGGTGACACCGTGGTCACTGACGTGGCGATCACTGATGGCGCCATCAACACCCGGGCGATCACGTTTCACACGGTAAAGGACGGATTGATCACCCATCAGCGCGAATACTGGCCAGACGATTATCCGGCCCCCGCGTGGCGCGCACAGTGGGTCACGGTGTCAGATTAGGTCATCAACCTTCGACAAAGTGTCCGACTGCCCCCGCCTTGGCACTTTCCGCGAGCAGATCAAACGCATACTCCGCCACCGACCGGAAACAGATCACCGCGAACGTATCCTCGTCCCGCATCCAGAAGGCGGCAGCCACCTGCCCCAGCCGCGTGCGCCGGAAATCACCCGGCCCGAACGTGCCAGGGTGCAGATCGGCCGGCGCCAGCTTGGCCATCACCTCGCGGGCGAATGCGCCTTCGACATGGATCAGGGCGCGCGCATCCGATACGTTTTCCGCCAGATAGTGTTTGCTTTTCAGCGCCTTCTCGATCGCCGCCAGCGCATCGCCAACCTCTCCATAAGGCATAAGCAACAGCACCTCGTCCGGTGACATCCAGCACAGACCCTTTTCGCCATCGACATTGGCCTTGCCTTGTTCAGGAAAAGGCACCCCGGTCAGGGATTTGCAGACCGACCGCAGCCCCTTGTCGGACAGATCACCGCGCAAGGTGATCATGCCACGCAACCCGGCCTCGCGGATCGTCACCTCTCCCGGGGCCAGTTTGCCCTGCAATGCGCTGACAGCATCAGACATTCTGCTTCTCCCCGTCCTTGTCGTAAAACACCGGATCAACGATCTTGGCGGCGACGGTTGTGCCATCGACCTTGTTGAACGCGATCACCTCGCCCAAGCGATCCGGGCCATTGCGGACCAGCCCCATGGCGATACCGCGGTCGAGGTTGGCTGAATAATAGGTCGAGGTCACGCGCCCTTGCGTGTTCTTTTGCCCGTTCTCATTGGTGCCATCAGCAATCGCATAGGCCCCGTCAGGCAGGACAGAGCCATCCACCGTCTCAAGCCCCACCAATTTCCAGCGGTTCGGGTCGGCCATATGGCTGCGTTCATGGGCGCGCTTGCCCAGATAATCCTCTTTCTTCTTCGACAGCGCCCATTGCAGGTTCAGGTCCTGCGGGATAACCGTCCCGTCGGTTTCATCACCGATCATAATGAAACCCTTCTCGGCCCGCAGGATATGCAGGCATTCGGTGCCATAGGGCATCACGCCAAACTCCTCTCCCGCGGCTATCAGCGCGTCCCAGAACGCCTGCCCCTGCCCGGCAGGCACGGCGATCTCATAACTCAGCTCGCCCGAGAACGAGATGCGGAAGACCCGCGCGTCGAAATCCCCGATCTTGCCTTCGGCCCACTGCATGAACGGCAGCGCCTCGGCCGATACATCCACCCCGCCCAGCTTGCGCAGCACCTTGCGGGCATTCGGGCCCACAACCGCAATTTGCGCGTGTTGCTCGGTCACATTGGCGACATAGACCTTCCAGTCCCACCATTCGCATTGCAGCCAGTCTTCCATATGGGCGTGGATACGCTCTGCCCCGCCGGTGGTGGTGTGGCAAAGCCACGTATCCTCGGACATGCGCACCACAACGCCATCATCCATCAGGAACCCGTTTTCGGAACACATCAGACCATAGCGGCATTTGCCAACGGGCAGCGTGGACATCATGTTGGTGTACATCATGTCCAGGAACTTGCCCGCATCCGGTCCTTTGACGATCAGTTTGCCAAGGGTCGATGCATCCAACAGGCCCAAGTTTTCGCGGGTGTTCTTCACCTCGCGATTGACCGCGTCATGCACGGTTTCGCCGGGACGAACATAGGCATAGGGCCTGCGCCACTGACCGACCGGTTCATTGTCCGCCCCATTGGTATTGTGCCAATCCGACATCGGCGTCTTGCGCACCGGCTGAAAGATCGGACCACGTGCGGCACCAGCAATCGCCCCCATCGAAATAGGGGTGTAGGGCGGGCGGAACGTCGTCGTACCCACATCCGGAATATCAGCGTTCAGCGACTTGGAAAGCACCGCCAGCCCGTTGATATTGCTCAACTTCCCCTGATCGGTTGCCATGCCCAGCGTTGTATAACGCTTGGCATGTTCGACGCTTTCGAACCCCTCCTGCGCGGCCAGCTGAACGTCCGACACCTTCACATCGTTCTGAAAATCCAGCCAAGCCTTGGCCCGCAGCGCCTGACCAGCCCCTTGCGGCATCAGCCAGACTGGCGAAATCGGCCCTTCTTCCAGATCATGACCCAGCGGGGCCTGTCCGCCCTTTTTCATATGTCCCGCCGCCTTGGCCGCGGCCCGCCCGGCGGCCCAGCCATCACCCACAACCTCGGCCGTGAACAGATGCCCGTTGGCAATACCGGCGGTCGCAACAAAGGGCTGGCCCTTGTCACCGGTCGGCGCGCGTTCGGGATCAGGGCGGAACATCACCTGATCTGCGTCCCAGATCAGCTTGCCCCCGCAATGGGACCACAGATGCACCACCGGCGACCAGCCACCGGACATCGCGACGCAATCGCACGCAATCTCTTCCAGCACAGCACCTTCACCGGCCTGGGTACAGATGCCCACACCAGTCACGCGCTTGCCACCCTTGACCGACGCAATGCCCTTGCCCAATTCCACACGAATACCCAATTCGCGGGCCTGATCGATCAGCGGGCCAGCTGCTTGCGCGCGGGCATCAACGATAGCGGGCACATCCAGCCCCGCCTGTTTGAGCATGATCGCCGTGCGATAGGCATCATCATTATTGGTGACAACCACGGTCCGGTCACCAATCGACACCCCGTAATTCACCACGTAATCGCGCACGGCAGAGGCCAGAAGAACACCGGGGATATCGTTACCGGCAAAGGACAACGGGCGCTCAATCGCCCCCGTCGCGGTCACGATCTGTTTCGCCCGGATGCGCCACAACCGGTGGCGCGGGCCATCCATTTCGGGGGCATGATCGGTCAGCCGCTCATAGGCCAGTGCATAACCATGGTCATACACCCCTGCCCCCATGCAATGGGCGCGGATCGTAACATTCCCCATGTCTTCAATGGCTTGCACGGTGGAATTTATCCATTCCGCGGCGGGCTGGCCATCAATCTCGGGGCTGTCCACAGCGGCCCGGCCACCCCAATGGGCGGTCTGTTCCACCAAAAGAACACGGGCACCACGTTCGCCTGCTGCCTGCGCTGCGGCAAGCCCGGCAATACCGCCGCCCACCACCAGAACATCAACATGCACGTTGAAATGCTCATAGGTATCCGCATCGCGGTCTTTTGGGGCCTTGCCCAGCCCGGCAGACTGGCGAATGAACGGCTCGTAGACATGTTTCCAGAACGGGCGCGGATACATGAACATCTTGTAATAGAACCCCGCCGGCAGGAACCGGGACAGGGCCGCATTGATCGCGCCCACATCGAATTCCAGACTGGGCCAATGGTTTTGCGACGTAGCGGTTAGCCCCTCGAACAGTTCAGTCGTTGTGATGCGTTGGTTCGGCTCGAACGTGCCGCCCTTGCCCATGTTGACCAGACCGTTGGGTTCTTCGGCCCCGCTGGCCACAACGCCGCGGGGGCGATGATACTTGAACGACCGGCCAACCAGCATCTGGTCATTGGCCAGCAAGGCCGAGGCAAGGCTATCACCTTCGAACCCCTGAAGGTGCTTGCCATTAAATGTAAACGATACGGCGTTGTTTTTGTTCACCAAACGGCCCTGATTTGCCAGACGGGTGCTCATGAAAAGTTCCCCCAGGTCCAACCGGGCCGCTTGGCGCTGATGGCATCCTTGATATCCTGCGGCGGTTCGGTGGTCTGGGCGCTATAGGTGCCGAACACCTCAAGCGTGCTGGTACACCGGGCCGCCAAGAACCACTTGCCGCAGCCGTAAACATGCCGCCAGCGTTCGAAATGCACACCCTTGGGGTTTTCGCGCATGAACAGATAATCCTCGAACTGCTCATCCGATGATCCGGGGCCGTGGCGCTTCAGATGCGCTTCGCCTCCGGCGTGCAGATCGGTTTCATCCGCGTCGACGCCGCAATAGGGGCAATGCAGGATCAGCATGAGCAGACCTTTATTCTGGAGATATTGCCGACACCCATGACAAAGGCGGACGCATTGCTGCGCCCGCCTTCTGAGTGGCCAAAGTGAGTGGCTTTATTCTGTGCCGGGAACGGCAGGTGCAACCGGTGCAGCTTCTTCAAGCACAGGTGCTGTCTCACTTGCGCCAACGGCAGCCGGATCGGTTGTCGTTTCGACCGAACCGCCCGCAAAAAGCGCATAAAGCAGGACCAGCACGACAATGACTGCGGCAACGATGAAACCGATGCCGCCTGTGCTGCTGGTCTTCGATTGTGTGTAGTCAACCATGGTGGATCCTCCATTTCTGGTGATCCCATAAAGACACATATGCCAAAAATAGAAACATGGGCGGAATTCCCCCGTTCATTTCGGCCATTCATGGCCAAATCCGCCGATTGCCATGGGCTAACCTTTGCCGGGGTCGATTTCATAAAATGCATTGTTATTTTGAGGCCATGGAATTGTTGTTGATCATCGCAGGGGGTATCCTGTCGACCGCCATCATCTTCATGATGATCGAATGGGCGCGTGGTGATGTTATGAGTGACGATGAATTCGATCACTTTGACCATCCCCGCTATGACGATCCCATGGGTCGCGACGCAAAGGACTGAGGTCCATTCAGGCCGCCAAGGCGCCAAACCAGAAATCACTGACGATTGGGGTGCCATCAATGCGCCACCCCGGCGGCAACGCTTTCGTCGATAAATTTGCCCTCGCGGAATCGGAACATGCTGAATTCATCCGTCAGCGGCGACTGGCCTTTCGCCATCAGTTCGGCCATCGCCCAGCCTGACCCGGGGATCGCCTTGAACCCGCCGGTACCCCAACCGCAATTCACGAACACACCCTCAACCGGGGTTTTTGACAGGATCGGTGACCGGTCGCCGGTCACATCCACGATCCCACCCCATTGCCGCAGCATCTTGAGCCGGGAAATCATCGGGAACGTCTCGACCAGAGCACGCACAGTTTCCTCGATATGATGAAACGACCCGCGCTGGGTATAGTTGTTATAGCCGTCCGTGCCGCCACCGATCACCATCTCGCCCTTGTCGGATTGGGACATGTAGCCATGTACGGTGTTGGCCATCACGACAACATCCATGCAAGGCTTGATCGGCTCTGACACCAACGCCTGCAAGGCCACGCTTTCGATCGGCAGCCGGAAACCGGCCATCTTGGCCAGAACACCGGAATGGCCCGCCACCACCATACCCAGCTTGTCACAATCAATCGGCCCTTTGGAGGTGTCCACGCCCACGACCTTGCCGCCCTCCTGCCGGACGGCAGTCACCTCACACTGTTGGATCACATCCATGCCCATATCAGAACAGGCACGGGCATAACCCCAAGCCACCGCATCATGGCGGGCGGTCCCGCCCCGTTCCTGCCAAAGCCCGCCAAGGACCGGATAGCGCGGCCCGTCGATATTCATGATCGGGCACAATTCCTTGACGCGGTCCGGACCGATCCATTCGGTCCGGACCCCCTGCAGCGCGTTGGCTTGCGCGGTCCGCTGGTAGCCGCGCACCTCGTGCTGGGTCTGGGCCAGCATGATCACCCCGCGCGGGCTGAACATGATGTTGTAATTCAGGTCCTGGCTGAGGGTCTCGTACAGGCTACGGGACTTCTCATAGATCGCTGCCGACGGGTCCTGCAGATAGTTGGAGCGGATGATGGTCGTGTTCCGGCCGGTATTTCCTCCGCCAAGCCAACCCTTTTCAAGGATCGCCACATTGGTGATCCCGAAATTCTTGCCCAGATAATAGGCCGTCGCCAACCCATGCCCGCCAGCACCGACGATGATCACATCGTATTTCTTTTTCGGTTCGCGCTTGGCCCAGGCCCGTTCCCACCCGGTGTGATGGCGCAGCGCCTCGCGAGCGATGGCAAAGGCAGAATAACGTTTCATCGGTTCCAAGAATCCCTGACTGGCCTGTGGCTGCGCCTAGCATCTTATCTGGACCCTTCGGATCGCCAAGAGGATACTGCCAGCGGCGTCTGGGTCACATTTTACGACATGGGCGGGCGGATGGAATTGGCACCGTGTCGCAGGGGGTTTTCAGTGGTTGCCAGCCCGGGTAAGCCATAGACGACCGGCAAAATGGTGGTGAATGACTTGCGCAGCTTCTTAAACTTTCTGATTGAAAATCAGGAATACGCTTTCTGGCCGATTTGTGCGTTGCTTAGTTTTGTTGTGGCGGCCATCATTCTGCGCCCATTGCTACGCTCTGCGGCCGCGCCTGAAGAAAACCCGGACATCGCCGTTTACCGGGCGCAATTGGCCGAAATCGACAGCGACCTCGAACGCGAATTGCTGGACCCGGATGAAGCAGAGCGCGCCCGCACCGAAGTGGCCCGCCGGTTGCTGGCCGCCAACAAGGCGGCGGTCGCCCCTACCGGCAAGGCCCGTCCTGCCCGTGCGCTTTCTCTGATTTTGGCCGTGATCGTCGCAGGCCTGAGCTTTGGGATTTATCTGCAACTGGGCGCTCCCGGTTACGGGGATTTGCCTTTGCGGGCCCGGCTGGAGGCAAGTGCAGAAATGCGGGCTAACCGCCCCGCGCAGGCGGCGTTAGAGGCTGCTGCCCCCGCCCCGCCCCCGGTGGACGCGCCAGAGGATTATCTGACGGCCATCGAACAACTTCGCGTTATTGCCCCAACCCGCCCCGATGACCTGCAAGCCTGGGAGTTGCTGGCGTTTCACGAGGCGGAATTGCGCAACTACGCGGACGCGGCGGTCGCACAGCGCAAGGTGATTGAGTTGAAGGGCGCGGATGCCACACTCGATGACAGCCGCCGTTTGCTGGACCTGATGGTTGTCGCTGCCGGTGGGTTTGTGTCGCCAGAGGCCGAGGTGCTGATCCGCGATATGCTGGGCCGCGATGAAGGCAATATCGCGGCCCGCTATTATCTTGGCGCGCTTTACAACCAGACGGACCGCCCTGATTTCGCTTACCGTATCTGGCGCGAGATCGTGGAGAACGGCGATGCCCGGCAGTTTCACGTGGCCTCTGCCCGCGCGCAAATCGAGGATGCAGCGTTTCGCGCAGGCGTCGAATATGCGCTGCCAGAGGAACGGGGTCCGTCCTTTGAAGATATGGATGCCGCATCCGAGATGTCACCCGAAGACCGTGCGGCCATGATCGGCGGCATGGTGGCTGGCCTTGCCAACAGGCTGGCGACCGAGGGCGGCCCGGCAGAGGATTGGGCACGGTTGATCCGTGCCTATGGCGTGCTGGGCGATCAGGACGCCGCACGCACGGTGTGGAACGAAGCCCAGCAGGTGTTTGTCAGCAGTATGCGCGGCATGGAAATCCTGACCAATGCCGCGCGCGATGCGGGCGTGCTGGAATGATCTGCGACACGGCCGAGGATTTTGCGGCACAGCTTCCGGATTTCGGGGCGATCGCAGGGCTCGATCTGGGGACCGTCACCATCGGCGTGGCCGTGTCTGACAGCATGCGGTCGATTGCAACGCCGCTGACCACCATCAAACGCAAGAAATTTGGGCTGGATGCGGCTGCCCTGCTAGAATTGACGACGGCGCGGTTGATCAAGGGGTTGGTACTGGGATTGCCGATGAATATGGACGGGTCCGAAGGGCCGCGCTGCCAGGCAACCCGCGCATTCGCACGCAATCTGGAGAAACTGACGCCGCTGCCAATCATCTTTTGGGATGAACGTTTGTCGACCGTGGCCGCCGAACGCGCCCTGCTTGAGGCGGATACGTCGCGAAAACGTCGCGGAGAGGTTATTGATCATGTGGCGGCAGGGTATATCCTGCAAGGCATGCTGGACCGTCTGGCGCATATGAAGGGCACATTGTGACAAAACCTGAAAACACAGATCACATCTGGGCACGCGCCGAGATTGAAAGCCCTTGCATCAAGGTTTGCGTGGTCCATCCGGAAAGCCGACTATGCACGGGCTGTCTGCGCAGCATTGATGAAATCGGCGCATGGTCACGGATGACGCCGGAGGCGCGACAGGCGGTCATGGCCGAACTGCCGGGCCGGGCGGGCAAGATCACCAAGCGGCGCGGTGGACGGGCCGCACGGCTGAAATAGTCGCGGGTCGCACCGACACGCATCACCAACTCAGTTTCAACGGCGCTTTCGGCCATCCATAGGCAATGCAGCGCTCAGCGCTTATTGATCGTCTGGGAAAGACCACCGCAAGTCGTCATGATGATGACAGATATCGCGGAGGTTGAATGATGACATCTGCAGCGACTACCGATTTTGGTCACTTTGACCGGCGGACGCTTATCGTCTTTTTGAGTATTGATCTGGCCTTGATCGCCGTCAGCATCAGTTTCGGGCTGATGATTGTGATGGACCGCGTGACAGTCTGGCCTGATCTGTTCAACGTCGCCCGCGATTGGAGCCTGGGTGAGATGTTCAACTACCTCAAATGGCTGCTGCTGATCGTCATATTGTTCCGATCCTATCTGCAGGACAGATTGCTGTTGCTGTTGATGATGTGCCTGTTTTTGTTGCTGGTGCTCGGTGACGACATGCTGCTGCTGCACGAGCGCGGTGGGCCAATCTTGGTCGTATGGACAAGCCTGCACAAAACGATTGGCCCAATGGCGTTTCAGATTGGTGAACTGGCAATCTGGGCACTGTTGGGGGCCGTGGGCGCCGTGTTTCTTTACATCGGTTGGCGGGCTGCTGACCAGAGCTTGCGGCGCAAGGTCAAGCCGATGGCGTGGCTTTTTGGTGGGGTGATTTTCTGCGCTGTTGTGCTGGATGTCGTACATGGGCTGATGCCGGACAACACCGTGCTTGGCGGGGTTTTCCTGATCCTCGAGGATGGGGGCGAGATGCTGTTTATCAGCGCCATGCTTAGCTATGCGGTCGGGACGTTTGGCAAGGTGGCAAGTCACCGGCCAGCCTACCGCAACGCCTGAAACTCTTTACGTTTTTGGGAACACAAAACACCGGTCCCGCCGGAACATGATCCACAGCGGCGTGCCCGGTGTCGGCAGAAAAACGGTCGGCACCGTGGCGCGCAGGATCGACCCATCAAAATCCATCTTGAACTCGACGAGGCTGAGCGCGCCCATGAACCGCGATCGCTGGACGATGCCGCGTGCGGGCGTGCCATCTTGCGGTGTGGGGTTTGGCCCACGCCCCTGCCGGTCAAAGTCGATTTTCAAATGTTGGGGACGGATCACGATATCAACCTCGGTCCCATCCGGCACGCCGGGAGCAAGGAACTGACCAAAGGGCGTATCGGTCAAAGCGCCTTCAACTTTACCGTTGATTACATTGATATCGCTAAAGAAAGCAGCCGACTTCAGATCTTTTGGTGCATTATAGATATTGTACGGCGCGCCGCGCTGCACGATCCGGCCATCGCGCATCAGCGCGATTTCATCGGCCATGCGCATCGCCTCGCCCGGCTCATGGGTCACCAGCAGAACCGCCGTACCTTCGCTCTTGAGGATCTCCAGCGTTTCGTCGCGGATATCATCACGCAGCCGGTCATCAAGGCCGGAAAACGGCTCATCCATCAGCATGATACGCGGCTTGGGGGCGAGCGCCCGCGCCAATGCCACCCGCTGCTGTTCACCCCCTGACAATTCATGCGGATATTCATCGATGAACCGGGCCATCCCCACCTTGTCCAGCAAGGACTTGACCCGCGCCGCACTGTCACGCTTCTTCAGCCCGAACGCCACGTTCTGCCCCACCGTCAGATGTGGAAACAAGGCAAAATCCTGAAACATCAACCCGATCGACCGCCCCTCTGGCGGGACCCTGTAGATCGTGTCGCAGACCAGTTCACCATCCACATGGATGGTGCCGGTATTCTGCATCTCGACCCCGGCGATGATCCGCAATGTTGTGGACTTGCCGCAACCCGATGGTCCCAAAAGGCAAGTGACCTGACCGGGCATCACCGTCAGGCTCACATCATCCACGACCCGGCGCCCGCCGAAATCCTTGACGATATTCCTGATTTCGAGGCGGGGGGTTTGCATGAAGGGGAAACGATGCCTGACTGAAACAATTGGGTATAGCGCACCTAACAACTGCGGCGCTTATGGGCAAGGTCAGGTCAGATGAAAAGGCGCATCCGCCACGATCCGGCCATTGACCTGCAGATGCAGATGGTGAGCACCGGGATGCAGGGTAAAGGTGGTCGCGTCATCCTTGAACCGATGGATCTTGCGCAGGGTAACAGACTTGTCGGCTTTGGCCTCCAACACCTTCATCTTGAATACTTTTGGCGCAGTCTTGCCATTCGATTTCACGAAATCAACGATGTAATCGACGATCATAGGGGCATCCTGCCGCGTGGTCAGCGTGACGCTGATCTCAGCGGTTTCGCCCCGCACAACCGTGTTCGGCGTGATGCTGAACTGCGACACATCAACCGCGATATCGGGACGATACCCCAGATGCATCATAGCCCCACTATGTCCGGCTTTGATTAGGCCGCGCAGGGCGTGGCGGCGCATCCAGTCCAGTTCCTTGCCTGCCTGCTTCCCGGTCTTTTGCCATGCCGACAGGCGGGCGATTACGGCATCAGGATCAAACTTTGTGATATCATTCAGATGGTTAGCGACCGACCGGGTCACGAACCGGGTTGGATCAGCATAGAGGCTGTCCAGCAGCGGCAGCGTATCCGCAGGTGTCAGCCCCACATTCTGCCCCCATGGCAACCGTGGCCTGGTGCCTTCGCTGACCAGCCGCCGCACATGGTAGTGATCATGGGTGATCCAATCCTGCATCCGTTCCAGCGTCGCCGCCTGATGATGGTTGAGGAAGGCCCGGATCGAGAACTCCATTGAAAACCGCTGCGTAATCTCTTCCAGCAGATCAAAGCTGCGGTCCAGATGGCCATGCAACCCATGGTTTTCAACATAAACACCCAGCGGCGCATAGATGAAATGGCCGAAATCATCGTCGCGCAGCGTCGGGTCGAGCGGTGGCGGCAGTGCACTCTGGATCGCGTCTGCGGCAGCGTCGAAATCCCCCGGCAGATAGCGCGCCAACACATCCGCAATCAGGTTGATCCGTGCCTTCAACTCCAACGACGGCATGTCAGCCATGACATCGGCCACGAAAGGGGCGGCCTTGAACACGCCAGCATCCTCGAAATGCTGGCCAAGCCGCCCTACCGTATCTGCGTTGAACAGATCATCCTTGAGGCTGAATTTCTCGGCCATCAGATCGTGGCGTTGATGGCACCACCATCCAGCACGATGTTCTGCCCCACGATGAACCCGGCATGCTGCGAACACAAGAATGCGCACATCGCCCCGAATTCCTCCGGCGTGCCATAGCGGCGGGCGGGGATCGTCGCCTCGCGCTGTGCTTTCGCGGCGGCCATATCAATGTCCTGTGCCTTGGCCACACCAGCATCCAAACTATCGGCCCGATCAGTGGCGTGAATGCCGGGCAGCATGTTGTTGATGATCACCCCATGCTGGGCGACCTGGCGCGATGTGCCGGCCACAAAACCGGTCAGGCCTGCGCGGGCGGAATTGGAAAGCCCCAGCTGCGGAACGGGCGCCTTGACCGAGCCAGAGGTGATGTTGATCACCCTGCCCCAGCCACGATCAATCATGCCCGGCATCAAGGCCGTCATCAGCGCGATCGGGGCCAGCATGTTGGCGTCCAGGGCTGCGATGTAATCATCGCGGTCCCAGTCCGACCACACACCAGGGGGCGGCCCGCCTGCGTTATTGACCAGGATATCAACACCTTCTGCAGCGGCCAGCAATTCGGTCCGCCCTGCATCGGTTGCGACATCTGCCGCAACGGTCACCACATCAACGCCATGTGTGGACCGTATCTGATCGGCGGTCGCATTCAGCGCCTCGGCTCCGCGGGCATTCAAAACAAGATTGACCCCAGCCTCGGCCAATGCTTCGGCGCAGCCCCGCCCCAGCCCTTTTGACGATGCACAAACCAGTGCGCGTTTTCCCTTGATGCCCAGATCCATGGCACAGCCTCCCCTTTTGGTCATAATTTCACCTAACATCGCTGACATGCTGCAGCAATGCGCGATAAGGGTGCAAAAGGCCGCTATGTGTCTGGTTAGCTCGGTATTTATGTTTTGACGGTACACTCACATATCATGTCTGCTCACGCTCAGAAAACGGACCTGTTCCGCGCCAATAGTTTCCGCGTCGTTGATGGCGTGGCGACAGGTGATGCTCTGGCCCTGCCGGATGCTCTGTTTCTGGATGACATCTACAGGCTGGATCACGGGGCAATGGCGACGACCATGCTTGCCGACACCGGTCGTTTTGTCGTCGCGGCGTGCGGCACAGCGCTACAGGCTCAGGCCTGTTTGCGCTTCCTGTGCGCCGATGGCTGGGCCAGCGATGCGCTGCTTTTGACCGACAATCATGGTCGGGGCCATCTGTGCCCCCTTGATCCCATCAGGCCCGGCGTGGCCTACCGCCTGATCCATATCGACCAAGGCAATCCGACGCGCAGATTCGCGCAGGCGACCGCGGCGTCATTTGTCGCGGGCACCCTGATCACCATGGCTGACGGATCGACACAGCCCGTGGAAATGCTGCAGGCCGGGGACAGGATCAAGACCCGCGATCACGGCCCACAAAGCGTCAGCTGGGTCGGACAACGTACATTGCGCGCACATGCGGCCAATGCACCAGTGACAATCAAGCGGCCGGGTCATGCTTTGTCAGCCCATCCGGCGCAAGGCCTGTTCCTGCAACCGACAAACAGCCCCGTTCAAGCCGCCGCCTTGATCGGCAATGCAGGCGCGTCGCAGCAAACCGGTGGGTTTGTCGATTATGTGCAACTGCAATTCGAAAAATCGTGCGTGATCAAAGTGCAAGATGTCTGGGCCGAATCCTGTTTGATGGATCTGCGTCCAGTGGCAGAGCAGCGCGTGACCGACCCGGCATTGATGCATGTTGGACGCCTGGTAGAAATGGCCAGAGCAGATGCCCGCTTCACTCAGGGGCTGACTGCCGCGAACGTGCCGTCAAATCGGTCCAGCTCTGACCCGTCAGAGATTGTGCCAAAGGCCACGCCGGCCACCGCATCAGCCGTTCGACCATAGAAATCGCCGGCAACATCACCACTCAGATCGTACTCAGTCGGGCCATCTGAAAGACGCCCGGTCAGCTTCGCCGCGAATTGGTAATCATCGTCCGGGTCTGCACCGGGATTGAGTGATCCGTCATAGATCTCCAACTCTCCCGACAACGCCCCTTGCGGCCCTGCAAACGCGCCGATCGTCCCGGATAGCGGCGGCAAGCTATCATCGAAATGCACCGTGGCCTGCAGGCGACCAAGATAGGGCGTGACGGCACCCGATGGGCCCAGTGGCAATCCCAGCCGCATATCCCCGACATAGCTGATACTGCCCTCTGTCGGCAGTTGATTGACAGGTGTTACGCCCGCTGCCGTGATATCGGCAAATGCATCATCGAACGCAGCAAGCCGCGCTGCTGCGCTTGTGCTGCTATCATCGCCGCTACCGCAGGCCGCCAGAAATGTGACTATGAAAAGCGTCCGCACCATACGGTCCATGCTGCCGGCGATATGCTTAACAGGAGGTTAAGGCGCGGACAGGCTTCCCTCACCAACCACCGTCACTACTGCGTCAGTGATCGTCCCATTGTAATTCACCTGCGCTTCAAGCGCGGATCCTGCAATGGCCGTAACCGGGTTGCCCAGGAAATCGCCGGTCACCGTCCCGTCGAGGATGAATGACTGCCCAGTCGCGATCAGCGCCCCTGAATAATCAAGCGACCATTCATTGCCGGGGCCGATGCTGCCATCGCTGATGGTCGCACTTCCACTATAGTCCCGCAGCACACCATCAGGGCCGGTGCCAAAAAAATTGCCAAAGGTCCCGGTGACCGGTTCGGCCCCGTCAAAATCCATGGTGATTGTCGCGTCGCCCGCCAAGACAGATGTGGCCGGGCTCGTCTCGGCCCGGATCGTGACCGATCCGGTGAAATCGGCGGTGCCGGTCGTGGGGATATTCCCCGCCTCGGTCATGGGCATGCCCATGACCCCCGCGCCCGGGTCACCCAGCACGCGCAAGCGTTGGGATTCGTAGATATCAATGCGCGACAGGCGCGGATCAATCCCGCTGCCGCCGCTATCACCACCGCCACCGCCGCCGCCGCAGCCCGTCAGCGCAAGCAGGGCGGCCATTACCATCACCCGCATCACTGCCCCTTGGTTTCAGACCTGTGCCCTCGTGCTATCAGCAAAACCCAAAGCTTCGGTTAAGCGCGCCCCGCATTGCCCTTTGCCTGCCAACCGCATAAAGCGTGCCACATGACAAATCGCCCCGCACTGCCCCCCGAAATCGCCCGCCGCCGGACCTTCGCGATCATCTCGCACCCGGACGCGGGCAAGACGACCCTGACCGAGAAATTCCTGCTCTATGGCGGCGCCATTCAGATGGCCGGACAGGTACGCGCCAAGGGTGAGGCGCGGCGCACGCGGTCGGATTTCATGCAGATGGAAAAGGACCGGGGAATCTCGGTCAGCGCCTCCGCCATGTCGTTTGATTTCGAGAAATACCGGTTCAATCTGGTTGACACACCCGGCCACTCTGACTTTTCCGAAGATACCTACCGCACGCTGACCGCTGTCGATGCCGCCGTGATGGTGATCGACGGGGCAAAGGGGGTCGAAAGCCAGACGCAAAAGCTGTTCGAGGTCTGTCGCCTGCGCGACCTGCCTATCCTGACCTTCTGCAACAAGATGGACCGCGAAAGCCGCGATACGTTTGAGATCATTGACGAAATTCAGGAAAATCTGGCGATTGACGTGACCCCTGCCGCCTGGCCCATCGGTGTCGGGCGCGATTTCATCGGCACCTACGACATTCTGCGCGACCGGCTGGAACTGATGGACCGGGCTGACCGCAACAAGATCGCCGAAAGCATTGAGATCAATGGGTTGGACGATCCGAAACTGGCCGAACATGTGCCCGCTCATCTGCTGGAGAAATTCCTCGATGAGATCGAGATGGCCAAGGAACTCCTGCCATCGTTGGACCATGAGGCGGTGCTGAACGGGTCGATGACACCGATCTGGTTCGGCTCGGCCATCAACTCTTTCGGGGTCAAGGAATTGATGGACGGAATAGGCACCTACGGGCCGGAACCACAGGTGCAAACGGCACAGCCGCGCAATGTGGCCCCCGAAGAACCCAAAGTAGCCGGTTTCGTGTTCAAAGTGCAGGCCAATATGGACCCGAAACACCGGGACAGAGTGGCCTTTCTGCGCCTCGCCTCGGGCCATTTCGAACGTGGTATGAAGCTGACCCATGTGCGGTCGAAAAAACAAATGGCGATCACCAATCCGGTGCTGTTTCTGGCTGCAGACCGGGAATTGGCCGAGGAAGCCTGGGCCGGCGATATCATCGGCATCCCCAATCACGGGCAATTGCGCATCGGTGACACGCTGACCGAGGGCGAGGCGATCCGGGTGACCGGCATTCCCTCCTTCGCACCGGAACTGCTGCAAACCTGCCGCGCGGGCGACCCGATGAAGGCCAAGCATCTGGAAAAGGCCCTGATGCAATTTGCCGAGGAAGGGGCGGCCAAAGTATTCAAACCCACCTTCGGGTCCGGCTTTATCGTCGGCGTCGTCGGCGCGCTGCAATTCGAGGTTCTGGCGTCCCGGATCGAGATGGAATACGGGCTGCCGGTGCGGTTCGAGCCGTCGCAATTCACCTCTGCCCGCTGGGTATCCGGCAGCAAGGACGCAGTCGAGAAATTCGCCGCCGCCAACAAACAGCATATCGCCACGGATAATGACGGCGACACCGTGTACCTGACACGCCTGCAATGGGATATCGACAGGGTCGCGCGCGACTATCCCGATGTGGCTTTGACAGCCACAAAAGAGATGATGGTGTAAGGGTTCATTAACCAATCGCCCACCAGTCTATGGCATGCGGTTTCTTGCCCTTTCTCTGCTTGTCTGCCTTGCGGGCTGCACACCCGGTGCGGATGTCATCAGCCGGTACGACGACCGGACCGGCTTCAATGAATTCTACACGCCCGAACACGAGATTTTTCGTGATCGCAAGGCGATCATGGTGGTTCGCCCTGTCATGATCGAGCGCAGCGGCACGCGTGCCTACGGCGTGCTGACAAATATCCGTCGCCGCGTCCCCAATGGCCCGATTGTCGAGACGATGTATTCAGGCAATGTTCAACTGCAATATCAACGACATGACCGGTTGCTGACCCATTGTATCGATGGCTGCCAGAGGGCCGAGGTGGGGGTGATCCACCTGACCGAGGCCGCATTTCGCACCGCCGCCCGTACCGGCCTGCCTCTGCGGGTTCAGGGACGGCGCGGCCGCTATGAAGGCATCGTGCCCGGTATCCTGTTCCGGCAGGTGCTGGATAGGCTAAGGTAGGCGCGAGCGGCAAATATCGCACCCTGTCAACGCCCCTCTTGTATTGCCCCCTCACCTTCGCCAACATGAGGTGGGTATATTTACGGGGGTAAATTGACATGAATACTGTATTGAAACTGATTTTAGTCGGAGCGTCAGGTGCTGTTTTGTCAGCGTGTGGAGGATCGGGGGGTGGCGATACTCTCGAA
The DNA here is from genome assembly GCF_046762905.1 of Yoonia sp. R2-816. Classification (NCBI taxonomy): domain Bacteria; kingdom Pseudomonadati; phylum Pseudomonadota; class Alphaproteobacteria; order Rhodobacterales; family Paracoccaceae; genus Yoonia; species Yoonia sp. R2-816. Next base: position 96,885 of record NZ_JBKQXN010000138.1, read on the forward strand.
CTTGTCGATCCGATGACGCTGCCAACCATGGGTGACGCAACTTATACCGGCTCCGTCAACTTTGCTCTCGATGAAGGATCTGGGCCAGTGACATTCAGTGGCGATGTCGAAGTTAGAGCAGATTTTATGAATAATGCGGTGGCAGGCGATCTGGAAAACTTCACGGATTCAAACAGTGACACCTACACTGGTGGTTTCACACTGATTAACGGAGACATTGATAGATCGGTCAATCCAAGCTTAGATTTTACAATCTTTGCTGATCTCGAGGGCAGCATTGAGAACGACCGTACGGCTGAAGTATACGAGGCTGAATTTGGAGATGCGGAACTTCTCGGCGACTTCTATGACGACGGAAACGCAACTATTCCAAGCACCGTTCGCGGCGAATTGGACGGCGGCCTCCAGAAAGTTGGTGGTAATTTTATCCAATTCGAGAACGGGTCGTCTTTCAACGCGACGCGTTAGGTTGGCAGAAATGCCGACTTATGACGTTTGATCTTAGTGATGGTGCATAGATGCCCCTCCAAAACCGCGTCCTGCCAACGGGCGAGATTGTCTCAGATCCCGCCCGCGGCACGCTGACCGGTAACCGCGGGATCATCCATCGCGATGACCGCACCCTCGGCACCGCGCGCTGGTCGCATCACGCCTGGATCTGCTGCACGCTGGACTGGCAGGGGCGCACGCGGCAGGTGATGACAGGCCGCAAATGGACGGAGCTGTTCTTTCTGGACGAGGCTGTGGCCTTTGCCGCCGGACACCGCCCTTGTGGCTATTGTCGGCGCGACGCCTATAACCGCTTTGCCGATGCCTGGGCCGCCCATACCGGAACCCGCCCCAAGGCCCCGCAGATGGACAAGGTGCTCCATGCCGCACGCGTGATACCCCGAAGCCGGACACAGCGGGTGCATCAGGCACCCATGGCTGACCTGCCAACCGGGGCGATAATCGACCATGCCGGGCGTGCCCATCTAGTCTCTGACCAACATCTGCATCCCTACACGCCAGCGGGCTATGACCTTGCCATCGACAGACCGGGCACGGGCATGGCCACGGTCCTGACACCCGCCCCGACGCTCGCCGTTCTGGCGCAAGCCTATCGCCCCATGATCCACCCCACGGCGGGCTTGTAAGGGATGGCGCGGCCCCCGATACTGGATCCAATCACCGGCAGATGGGCCAGATGACCAAGAATGATGAAACCTTTCCCGGCGGGATCCGCACCCTTCTGCCGCAATACCAGAAGCGGCGGTCACTCCTGACCCATGACGCGGGCGAAGATCTGGCCCCGATAGACGTCGATTTCAAGGCGCTCGCCAGCCAGCCATTGCCCCCACAAATCAACCCGCGCCCCGACGGGCTCAGCCGGGTCGCGAAGAAACGGCATATGCTGCTGGGGGAACTGGCGGGGCACACGGAACTGGCCCTGTTGCATGGGTTGCTGATTTCGCATCTGCGCAAGCACACCTATCCCGATCACGGCCCTGCCCTGTTCCTGCGGCTCTGGGCCGAGGAAGAGGATTGGCTGCTCGACAATCTGCCCACCCGCTGGTTGATCTCGGCGATCATCACCTTCGCCGATCACGGGCTGGAAGAGGCGGACCGCAAGCTCGCCCAATCCTTCAACATCCTGTTTTCGCTGATGAAAATTTACGAGGCGGAGCGGGCCTTTTCCGGCCTGCCCCCGCAGGAGCCTTTCAGGATCAAGGACCGCAACAAAGCCCCCCTGCCCATGGGGATGCGGGATTTTTCCATCCTCAACGGCGATCTGGAGGCGCATCTGCTGGCCCCCCTATGGCGCGACGCGAAACATGCACCCGCCACGGGGCAGTTGGCGCGGCACCTGCTGACGGCGCTGAACAACGACGACGGCACCGTCTTTCGTCGCTTTGCCCATATGCGCCGCGCGGCGGAAAAGGCCAGATGATACGGGACGTTACGGGGGCAGCCGCCTTGACGCAGCGCAGCAATTCCGCTATCCGCAGCCACGGCCAATCCGGCCCTTGATGCCCGGGACGCGCGGAACTTTGCGTCCTTCTCACCTTTGCGGACCGACCCGCAGAAACAGGACGTATATGACCAAATTCTCTGACATGAACCTTGATCCCAAGGTTCTCAAGGCCGTCGCCGAAACCGGCTACGACACCCCCACCCCGATCCAGGATGGCGCCATCCCGCCCGCGCTCGAAGGGCGCGATGTGCTGGGAATTGCCCAGACCGGAACCGGCAAGACCGCCGCCTTCACCCTGCCGATGATAACCCTCTTGGGCCGTGGCCGAGCCCGCGCGCGGATGCCCCGTTCGCTGGTGCTGGCGCCCACACGGGAACTGGCCGCGCAGGTGGCCGAGAATTTCGACACCTACGCCAAATACACCAAGCTTTCCAAGGCCTTGCTGATCGGCGGCACCAGTTTCAAGGATCAGGACAAGATCATCGACAAGGGCGTTGATGTGCTGATCGCGACCCCCGGTCGCCTGCTGGATCACCTCGAACGCGGCAAGCTGATCCTGACCGACGTGAAGGTCATGGTGGTGGATGAGGCTGACCGGATGCTCGACATGGGCTTCATCCCGGATATCGAGGAAATCTTCAAACGCACACCGTTTACGCGCCAGACACTGTTCTTCAGCGCGACCATGGCGCCCGAGATTGAGCGGATCACCAACACGTTCCTGTCCAATCCGGCCAAGATCGAGGTGGCGCGCGCGGCGACGACGAATGTGAACATCAAACAAGGCGTTGTGATGTTCAAAGGGTCAGCGAAACCCAAGGAACCATCGGAAAAACGCGCCCTGCTGCGTGCCCTGATCGATGCCGAAGGTGACGCCTGCACAAACGCGATCATCTTCTGCAACCGCAAGTCGGATGTGGATATCGTTGCGAAATCGCTGAACAAATACGGCTATGACGCCGCCGCGATCCACGGCGATCTTGACCAATCGCACCGGACACGCACGCTGGACAAGTTCCGCGATAATGAGCTGCGGTTCCTTGTGGCCTCAGACGTGGCCGCCCGCGGCCTCGACATTCCCGCCGTAACTCATGTATTCAACTTCGACGTGCCCAGCCATGCCGAAGACTACGTGCACCGGATCGGGCGCACAGGTCGCGCGGGCCGGACAGGCACCGCAATCATGATCTGCATCCCACGGGACGAGAAAAACCTTGATGACGTCGAATGGCTGGTCAAGGAAAGCATTCCGCGCCTAGAAAACCCGATGAAGGGCGCACCGGCCGGGGAAGAGACCAAGACCGAAGAAAAACCAAAGCGGACGCGTAATCGCCGGAAAAAAGATGATGAGGGTGAAGCACCCGAAGCGAAACCGGTCGAAAAGCCCGCGCAGGACGAAAGACCGCAGCGGGATGACAGACCAAAGCGCGAAGACAAGCCGCGTCAGGAACGTGCGCGAGGCGGACGCGGACGCGGCCGGAACGAGCCTGATGTGGTGGGCATGGGCGAGGATACGCCCGCGTTCATCGCGATGAGCTTTGAGGAACGGGCGAAAGTATGACAACGGTCGGGGCAAGCCCCGACCTACAATGCCTCGCAATTCATTTGCACCGACACCGCCCGGCAAAGCCGGGCATCGCCCGACCTCACCCCGGAGGGCGATTTTGCGGCGTTGCAAAAAAGCGCGACGTCGCGTGTTTTGGCAATGCAGCGCCGTTCATTGATGTCACAACGCCCTCCAGGTCGGGCGATGTCCTACTGTCTGATTGAGCATCTCGCCAAACTTACTTTCGGCTTTTTTCCAGTTTTGCCAGCACCCGCGTTAGCCTTCTTGTCTGACTGTCCACGCGGTGCCAGTTCCAAGCATTAACTGGGCCAAGTGCTGGCAAGGTTAGCTCCAATGCTTGAGCGCGTTTGAATGAGTTTGCATTGAATACGGCTTCCAAAACTCCGTCTTCAACTGCTTCGACATGAAAAGTGATCATTCCCCAACCAGAACACCTGTGTCGAAAGGAGGCTTTCGGAAACTTTTCCGGATTAAGTTCGATGCGTTCTGTTTCTACGTCGGCTCCGAAGTCGTCATAACGAATACCGAGAAACGAATAGTGCCGTGGTTCCGTGAGGTCGGAAAACAGCTTGTAAAGCACCATCTCCGCATCATCATACTTTTGAATCGTACAATTATTCTCAGAATAGACGTCAAAAACACGAACCGCGCCGCCATTAAAAATCGCTGTCGCCACCTTTTCCAGTTGATCGCTTGTTATCAGTTTCTTTGCCGGCAAGCCTGACTATCCCTTTATGAGACCCTTTCGTTCAGGGGCGAAAAAGCCTACCCCAACCTACTCACAATCACCGTCACCTCTGGCTTCTTGCCGATCTCGCCTTGCGCTGACTTCCGCGCGATACTCCGCAGCTCTTTCTCCAGCTTGTCATCATCCCGCAGCGTCTTGGCGTTGGCACGGTTCAGGAACTGGCTCAAGTCTTCCTCAACCACTTCGACCAGCGCCGCATTGTTGCGCCCCATCTCAGGCAGGCCGGAAATCTCAACCCAAGGCTCACCCAGCGGTTCATCGTTTTCATCAATGATCAGCGTCACGATCAGATGCCCGTTCAGCGCCATGCGGATGCGGTTGCGCACCACACCGTCCAGCGCGCCGATCTGTACCGTCCCGTCCAGATAGGTCCGGCCGGTGTCGATATATTCGGCCACCGTGGGCTGATTGCCTGACAGGTCGATCATCATGCCGTTGACCGCGACGATCCCGGTCAGCCCGCCTGCATTCCCGACCTTCACATGCTCGCGCAGGTGCCGGTGTTCGCCATGCATCGGGATCAGGATTTGCGGTTTCACAATTTTGTGCAGCCGCTCAAGATCAGGCCGATTGGCATGGCCGGACACATGGTATTTGCCGCCCGCATCGTCGATCACGTCGACGCCCAGTTCGGACAATTGGTTCATGATCCGGATCACGCCGCGTTCATTACCGGGGATGGTTTTGGAGGAGAACAGGAACGTGTCCCCTTCCTTCAATGACAACCCCAAATACTTGCCCTGCGCCAGTTGAGCGGACGCGGCACGCCGTTCACCCTGTGAGCCAGTGACCAGCAGCATTAGGTTTTCGCGGGGAATGCCCAGCGCATCCTCCGGGCTGACCGTGCCGGGGAAACCGTCCAATATGCCCTCTTCGGTCGCCGCCTCGACCATCCTGCGCATGGCGCGGCCCAGCAGGCACACGGATCGCCCAGCGGCCTTCGCTGCCACGGCCAGCGTTTTCAACCGCGCGATGTTGGATGCAAACGTGGTCGCAACGACCATGCCCGTCGCGTCCTGCATCAATTCGGTAATCGTCGGCCCGATAGAGGCTTCTGACCGCCCCGGCGCGTCCGAGAAGACATTGGTGCTGTCACAGACCAACGCCTTGACCCCGTCTTTTGAGACCTCTTCCCACAGCGCCTGATCCCACGGGTCGCCGACTACTGGGGTCTCGTCGATCTTGAAATCACCCGAATGCAGCACCCGTCCATCCGGGCTGTCGATCAGAAGACCCGCGCTTTCAGGGATCGAGTGGCTGATGGGCAGATAAGACACCTTGAACGGTCCGCAGCTGATCATATGAGGGTAAGGTTCAACCACCTTCACCACGCTTTCAGGATGGCCATGTTCGTCCAGCTTGCGCCGCGCGATATTCGCAGTAAAGCGACGGGCATAGACAGGTGCGCCGAGACGTTCCCAATAGTGACCGATGGCCCCCACATGATCCTCGTGCGCGTGGGTGATGAAGATGCCGTCGATCTGCCCCTTGCGCGCCTCCAGCCACGCGATATCAGGCAGGATCAGGTCCACCCCCGGCGTGCCGTCCATATCCGGGAAAGTCACACCCAGATCGACCACGATCAGCCGTTCCTTGCCTTGCGGCCCATAGCCATAGACATAGGCGTTCATGCCGATCTCGCCGGCGCCCCCGAGGGGCAGATAGATCAGGCGGTCAGTCATGCATTGTCCTTGTTGTACTTATGGATCACGGTTAGGCCGTGGATCGTCAGATCGTCCTCGAACGCATCGAAAAGCGCTTCGCTTTGCTGAAACAGGGGGGCCAGCCCACCGGTTGAGATCACTTGCATCGGCACGCCCCGTTCGGCCTTGATCCGCGCGCATATCTCACGCACCAGCCCGATGTAACCCCAAAAGACACCCGACTGCATGCATTCGACCGTATTGGTGCCGATCACCTTTTGCGGCTTGGTGATGTCCACATGCGGCAAGGCGGCGGCGGCATTGTGCAACGCCTCCAGCGACAGGTTCACACCGGGTGCAATCACCCCGCCAACATAGGCGCCGTCACTCGCCACCACATCAAAGGTCGTAGCGGTGCCAAAATCCACGACGATCAGGTCGCCGCCATGCCGGGCATACGCACCGGCGGCATTAACCAGACGGTCCGGCCCCACCTGTGTGCCTTCATCGACGCGCGGGTTCTGGGGCAGCAAGCAATCAGGCTTGCCCACCACCAGAGGCCTGCAATTGTAGTAGCGGTCCGCAAAGACCCGCAGATTGAACACGACGCGGGGCACGGTCGAGCTAATGATGATCTCATCAATATGGACATCCAGGTTCTGGAACCGCATCAGCGTGGAGAGCCAGACATAATACTGATCCGCCGTGCGCTGCCATTCGGTGCTGGCCCGCCATGTCGCGATGAACTGTTCACCGTCCCAGATGGAAAACACGGTGTTGGTGTTGCCGCAATCAATAGCCAGAAGCATGAGCCCGCCTCCCTTAGAAAAACACATCCGCCGCCGGGATCGCGCGCGGGCCGGTGCCGGTAATCAGCACCAGATTGCCATCCTGATCGATACTGTCGAAGATCCCTGTGACGTCCTCGCGCCCGGTGCGGGCGGTGATCACCTCGCCCAGACGTGCGGCATTTGCCAGCCAGTCGTCACGGATGCGGGTGAACCCGAAATAGCGCAGCTTGTCTTCCTGCGTCGCATAGGCGTCTGCCAGCGTAGCCAGGAAATCCTCCGCGTCTACTTCCCATCCACCTGCCGCCATCAGGCTGGTCGGGGGAAAACTGGCGTCGGTCACACCCTCGGGTGTATGTTTGAGGTTCACCCCGATCCCAATAGAAAGCCAATCGATAAAGGGCCCCTGCCCGCTGCTTTCCAACAGAATTCCGGCGACCTTGCCGCCGGCCAGTAACACATCATTGGGCCATTTCAGGCTAAGCTTTTCGGCAGGTACGTAGATCGCCAGCGCCTGATACAGCGCATTGGCGGCAAGAAAGGATCGCTTGGCCGCCTCTGCAGCTGTACAGCCGGGGTTGAAGATCAATGTCGCGCTCAGGTTTCCGGGGGGCACGACCCACGGGCGCCCGCGCCGTCCTCGTGCCGCCGTCTGTGTGCGCGCCATGATCCATGTGGGCTTGATGATGTCGCCCGCGCGCCGCGCAGCCTCGGCCATGGTACTGTCAACAGAGCCAAGCACCACCCGCCCATAGCCTTCGGGCCAATGCCCATGGGCGTTGGCGTTAGTTGACAAGCGTCGCCGCCGCCGCTGCGGCCATGGGTTCGATCCCGAACAGGTTCACGACCCCGACGACCATGATGAGGGCCGAGGCCATCAGGAATGTCCAAAGCACCGGGTTCATCTTGCCGTCCAGCGCCTCGCCCTCTTCGCCAAAATACATGTAGTAAACGATGCGCAGATAATAGAAGGCCCCGATGACCGACGCGATCACACCGGCGACAGCAAGCCAGGCCAACCCGCCTTCATAGGCGGCGCGCAGCACATAAAACTTGCCAAAGAACCCGACCATCGGCGGCACACCCGCAAGGCTGAACAGCAGCACCAGCATCGCCAGCGCACGCAAGGGCTGACGCTTTGAATACATCCGCAAACTGTCAATGTTGGTCACAGGCCGCCCGTCCCGCTCCATCCCAAGGATAAAGGCGAAGGTGCCGACATTCATCGTCACATAGATCGCCATGTAGATCAGCATCGCCTGCACACCGAATGCAGTGCCAGCGGCGAGGCCCATCAGCGCGAACCCCATATGGGCGATGGATGAATAGGCCATCAGGCGCTTGATGTCAGTCTGGCCAATGGCGGCGACAGCGCCCAGAAACATAGAGACAACAGACAGGAACGCCACGATCTGCTGCCAGTCCCCGACAATCCCGCCAAAGGCGTCATGCACCACACGGGCAAACAGCGCCATGGCCGCAACTTTGGGAGCCGTAGCGAAAAAGGCTGTCACAGGTGTGGGCGAGCCTTCATACACGTCAGGCGTCCACATGTGGAACGGTGCGGCAGAGACCTTGAACGCAAAGCCTGCCAGCAGGAACACCAGACCAAACAACAGCCCGAGTGAGGGTTCGTCAGCTGTTGCTTCAATGATGCCTGAGAAGAGCGTCGTGCCAGCAAAGCCGTAGGTCAGCGACGCACCATAAAGCAGCAGACCCGACGACAGCGCACCAAGGACGAAATACTTCAGCCCCGCCTCGGTCGATTTCACGCTATCCCGGCGCAATGCGGCCACGACATACAGCGACAGCGATTGCAGTTCGAGGCCCATATAAAGCGCCATCAGATCGCCCGCACTGACCATCACCATCATGCCAACAACCGCCAACGCGACCAGCAGCGGATATTCGAACCTGAGCAGGCCGCGGCGCTGCATATATGCCTCTGACATCAGCAAGACGGCAGCGGCGGACAGAAGGATTGTGATCTTCGCAAACCGGGCAAACCCGTCATCGACGAACATACCGCCAAAGGCGATACTCGTCCCCTGCCCGTTAATTCCGATCCACACAGCCAGCAGCACAAACAGCCCCGATGTGGCCCATGTCAGCAACGGGGCCATACCGTCCTTGGTCGTGTAGACAGCCCCGATCAGGGCAGCCATGGCATAAACCGCCAGCACGATTTCAGGCATCAGGATTTGGATATCGGCAGAGATCATATGCCTGTTCCTTAATTCGAAGCAAACTGGGTGGCGGCCTCAAAAGTCGCCAACGCCGTTTCATAATTGCCGACCAGCGCATTCACGCTCGGGCCAATGATGTCGAGGACCAGCGCAGGGTAGACACCCAGCAGCAGCGTCATGGCAACCAGCGGGGCAAAAATCACCCGCTCGCGCTTAGTCATGTCGGTGATGGTCTTCAGGCTTTCCTTGATCAGATCGCCCATCACCACCCGGCGATAAAGCCACAGCGCGTAAGCCGCCGACAGGATCACACCGGATGTGGCGACCACGGCGACCCAGGTATTGACCTGGAAGATCCCGACCAGCGTCAGGAATTCACCGATAAACCCGGACGTCCCCGGCAGGCCCACATTGGCCATCGTGAAGAACATAAAGATCAGGGCATAGGCCGGCATCCGATTGACCAGACCGCCATAGGCGTCAATCTCGCGGGTGTGCATCCGGTCATAGATCACGCCCACGCAAAGGAACAGCGCGCCGGAAATAAAGCCGTGGCTGATCATCTGGAAAATCGCACCGTCGATCCCCTGCTGATTGACCGCGAAAATCCCCATCGTCACGTAACCCATATGGGCGACCGACGAATAGGCAATCAGCTTTTTCATGTCTTCCTGCACCAGTGCCACCAGCGAGGTATAGACAATCGCAATCGCAGACAGCCACAGCACCAGCGGGCCCATCACTTCTGACCCAACTGGGAACATCGGCAGACTGAAGCGCAGGAAGCCATAGCCCCCCATCTTCAACAGGATCGCGGCCAGAACCACGGACCCGGCGGTCGGGGCCTGTACGTGCGCATCCGGCAACCATGTATGAACCGGCCACATCGGCATCTTGACCGCAAAGCTGGCAAAGAACGCCAACCACAGCAGCGTCTGCATCCCACCCACGATCTGCACACCCAGAATACTGAAATTCTCGGTGCCGAAAGTATGGGTCATCAGCGTCGGAATATCCGTGGTGCCCGCATCGGCGAACATCGCCACCATGGCGACCAGCATCAGGACAGAACCTAGGAAGGTATAAAGGAAGAATTTGAAGCTGGCATAGATGCGGTTCTTCCCGCCCCAGATACCGATGATCAGGAACATCGGGATCAGACCGGCCTCGAAGAACAGATAGAACAGCACCAGATCAAGCGCCAGGAACACACCCAGCATCAATGTCTCGAGGATCAGGAAGGCGATCATGTATTCCTTGACGCGGGTGTTCACGTCCCAACAGGCGGCGATCACCAGCGGCATCAGGAAAGTGGTCAGCATCACAAACAGGATCGAAATACCATCGACACCCATCTTGTACTGCAGACCCAGCAGCCATTCCCGCTCTTCCACCATCTGGAAACCGGTATTATCCGGATCGAAATTCCAGATGATGAACATCGATGCGATAAATGTCGTTACCGTGGTGAGCAGTGCAACCCATTTGGCATTGCGCTGTGCGGCAGCGTCGTCACCGCGCAGAAACAACGCCAGAATGATCGCCCCCAGCAGTGGCAAAAACGTTGTGAGGGAAAGGATGTTACCCATCAGTTTGCCCCCCCGGTCAGTGTGACCCAGGTCAGCAACACCGCGATTCCCAATACCATGGCAAAGGCGTATGTGAAGACGTAGCCAGACTGCGCCCGGCCCGCGAGCCGTGTGAAGAATGGAATGATCCCCATGGCTAGCCCGTTAATGCCCCCGTCAATCGTGTTGGTATCGCCCTGTTTCCACAGGATCCGGCCCAGGGCCACGGCAGGTCTGACAAAGATGAAATCGTAGATCTCGTCAAAGTACCATTTGTTCAGCAAGAAGTTGTAAAGCGGCGCCTGCTGCTCGGCCAGTTTGCCGGGCAGATCGGGACGGCGGATATACATCTGATAGGCCAGCGCCAGACCGGTGAGCATCGCCACGAACGGGGCCAGCTTGACCCAGATCGGCACCTCATGCGCCTCGTTTAAAACATGGTTGTCAGGGCTGTTATGAATGGCCCCCTCACCCGGTGCGCCGACCAGATTGTAATGGTGCTTTTCTTCCTTGGCGTCCTCACCATGGGCTGCGTCATCACCATGCGCCGCCTCTTCGCCATGCTCGGACGCTTCGGCATAAGGCACGCCAAAGAATTTGCCGACCTTGTCGTTGGATCCAAAGAACGACCCGTACCAGACCATCCCGCTGAACACCGCGCCAATCGCCAGCACATAAAGCGGCACCAGCATCGAATTCGGGGCTTCATGCGCGTGTTCATGTGTATGGGCATCACCGCGCGGTGTACCGTAAAAGGTCAGGAACATCAGACGCCAGCTATAGAAACTGGTCATCAGGGCGGCAACCACCAGCATCCAGAAGGCATAACCACCCGCCGTCCCTGCATAGGCACTTTCGATGATCGCATCCTTGGACACGAACCCGGCAAACCCAATCGGGAACCCGATATAAAGCAGCGGGATACCAACCCCAGTAATCGCCAGCGTCCCGATCATCATCATCCAGAACGTCTTGGGGATCTTGTGGCGCAACCCGCCATAGTTCCGCATGTCCTGCTCATGATGCATCGCATGAATGACAGACCCGGCACCAAGGAATAGCATCGCCTTGAAAAACGCGTGTGTCAGCAGATGGAACATCGCCACCGAATACACGCCCAGACCAGCAGCGACGAACATGTAACCCAGTTGCGAACAGGTCGAATAGGCGATGACACGCTTGATATCGTTCTGCACCAGACCCACGGTCGCGGCAAAGAACGCAGTTGTGGCCCCGAGGAACACGATGAAGTCGGTCGCGGCCGGGGCATATTCCATCAGCGGCGACATGCGGCAGACAAGGAACACACCCGCGGTCACCATGGTCGCCGCATGGATCAGGGCCGACACCGGGGTCGGGCCTTCCATCGCGTCAGGCAGCCATGTGTGCAGGAACAACTGCGCCGATTTCCCCATCGCACCGATAAACAGCAGAACCGCAATCAGGTTCAGCGTGTCCCACTCCGCCCACAGGAACGTGATGGTCTGGCCTTGCAGGTTCGGGATCTCGGCAAAGATATCCTCGAACCGGATGCTGTCTGTCACCATATACAGGGCGAAAATGCCCAAGGCGAAACCAAAGTCACCGACACGGTTGACCACAAACGCCTTGATCGCGGCCGCATTGGCCGTCGGCTTGCGGTAATAGAACCCGATCAGCAGATATGACGCGACACCAACCCCTTCCCAGCCAAAGAACATCTGGACCAGGTTATCGGCGGTCACCAGCATCAGCATCGCAAAGGTAAAGAACGACAGATAGGCAAAAAAGCGGGGGCGATAGCTTTCGCCCTCGCGGAAATTGTCATCATGGGCCATGTAGCCGAACGAATAGAGGTGGACGAGCGCCGAGACGGTCGTGATCACGATCAACATGACCGCGGTCAGCCGATCCATCCGGATCGCCCAATCGGTCGCCAGCGTCCCGCTTTCGATCCAGCGCAGGATCGGCACGGTATAGCCACCATTGGGGTGGGCGCTCGCATCAAAGGTCAGAAACACCACCCAGGACAGGATCGCTGCCAGAAACAACAGACTGGTCGACACCCACTGGGCCGCCGTTTCACCAATCAGCTTCCAGCCAAACCCGCAAAGGATGGCACCGACCAGCGGGGCGAATAGGATGATGGTTTCCATGGCTTAATCGTACTCCCTGCTCATCCTAAGCATTTCTTTCCGGTGCTGGTTCTTTGTCGCCCAGCAATCGAGGATAGAAGGCGGCACATCCGCAGTCTTCATTTTCGTTTGTCTGCTCTCTGACAACGATCCCAAGTTCTTCCGCCTTCGCTGCTATTTCGGACAGGCTTTCAAAATTGCCAGCATTCAGATAGGCGAGCAACTGATCACCTGCATCGCCAGACTCAACCCGAGGTCTTATCGCCACAGGCGACGTATCAGTCTGTCCACCGTCTGTACCCCTGTTAGATTCGAAGATGTCCTCCAACACGAAGGTTTTTTCTTCACCAGTTCGACAGTCGATAACGGAGTAATTGGAAAAACTCAGGAATGTCCGATTGTTCCCGTAGGAGCCACTGCTTGTGTTCAGAACGAGTTCATTTCCTAAATCCTTCGGTACGCCCTTGCCGAAATGATTGTCGCTCACAGCACATTGTTCCGGAGCGACGCCACAAGCCGAAACGAGGCCGATGAAGCCCAAAGTGGCACTCCCTCGCGGAAGTCCAGAAATATGTCTGGAGATCTGCATTCTTTAACCCTTCATCACGTTGACGTCTTCAACGTCGATGGTCCCGCGGTTGCGGAAGAAACAGACAAGAATGGCGAGACCAATCGCGGCCTCGGCAGCAGCAACCGTCAGCACGAACAAGGTAAACACCTGCCCCACCAGATCACCCAGATAGCTGGAGAAGGCGACAAGGTTGATATTCACCGCCAGCAGCATCAATTCGATGCTCATCAGCAGGATGATGACGTTCTTGCGGTTCAGGAACAGACCGAAGATGCCAATGACAAACAGGGCCGCCGCCACCGTCAGATAATGTTCAAGTCCGATCATTGCGCGCATCCTTCTTGAGACGTGCTGTGGCACAGGCTCGAACAATCAAGAAACCCGTCACCCCATGTGTGCGCATCCGCTACCCAACCTGTGCTTAAGATCGCCTGCGTGACCTGCTCCAGGCCCGCATTGTCACTAATGGCAAGAATTTGATCTCTTAGGTCGTCAACCCTGTGTTGGACATCCTCAGAGTAATAACCGCCGAATTGGACTTCGACACGATCTCCTGATCCGCATTCGCGAACAGACCATGTTGCACCACCGCACTCGTTTATCAGCATTAAGTCGGTCAATGCCAAGCTCAGTCGCCGCTCGAAGTTTTGATCATATCCAATGCATGAACCAGTCTGCAGATCATCGGCTGCAAGAGATGATGAAGACGCGACGATCACTACCGCAGCCACCGTCAGATAATGTTCAAGTCCGATCATTGGCACTTCCTTCAGCCTTCATCACGAAGAAATTTTGCAAAATTTCTTCAGTCCGGAAGATTTTTCGTAACGAAAAATCTTCCATCACAACCCCTGCCCCGGCTTCACGTCGCGCAACTCCATCGCCTTGGCCGGATCGCGGTACATCTGCTCCAGCACGTTCTGGCGCTTGATATCGACTCGGTGGCGCAGCGTCAGCACAATGGCTCCGATCATTGCCACCAGCAGGATCAGACCAGCCAGCTGGAACAGCAGGATATACTTGTCATAGATCAGCAGGCCCAAGGCGGCGGTATTATCCAGATCACCGGCAGGGGCGGCGATGCGCCCCTCAACCCCATCCGAAAAGCCCCATGCGCCGAACGCGATGGCCAGTTGCATGATGATCACCACACCGATCAGCAGCGCCAGCGGCAGGTATTTGGTCATTTCGGCCTTCAGTTCAGCGAAATCCACGTCCAGCATCATGACCACAAACAAAAACAGTACCGCGACCGCGCCCACATAGACGATGACCAGCAGCATCGCGACAAACTCGGCGCCCAGGGTCACGAACAACCCGGCCGATGACAGAAACGCCAGGATCAGCCACAGAACCGAATGCACCGGGTTGCGGCTAACGACCGTAAACAGCCCGCCCACCACGGTGGTGATCGCAAACAGATAGAAGGTGAACGCGAAAACTGTCATTCCGTCTCGTCCTTTTCCAGCACTTCGGTGGCCAGTTCCATGGCCTTGGTCATGGCAGGCACCCCGCCGAACATGCCCATCTGGGCAATCGTCTCGGCGATTTCCTGTTTCGTGGCCCCGGCCTCCACCAGATGGCGCACCGTCAACCTGATCTGCGCCTCAGCCTGCGCACCCAGTACCGTCAGCCCGGCAAGGGTCAGCAGCAAGCGCGTCTTGGCATCAAGCCCTTCCGGGTTCAACCCCTTGCCCATAAAGGTTTCCATCAGGTCCTTGGGCATGGTCGGGAAAAGCGCCTCGAACCCTTTTGGGGTAAAGGATTCCAGCGCCGGGTTCATCGCCTTGGCCCAGTCCTGACCCATTTTCATCATGGCTTCAAAGGGGTTCTGGTCCGTCATGCGGCCTCCAATCGGGCGCGCAATTCGCGCACCTGTGCCGCCCAGGCGTCGAATTCGCCCGACTCTTCCCACAGATCATACAGTTCTGACGTCTCGGCATCGGACAAGACGGCGTCCAACGCCTTAGTGGTGCGCAGCTTCAGATCATCAATCGCCAGCAGGTCGGCCTTGTGGCGGGCAAGAGCCTCGCCAATCTGGTCATTCAGCGCCGGATTGGGCTTGCCCCGCGACGCCGCCAGCAATTCAGCCAACACAACAACACCGCTGCCAACATCGGAATCGATATAGCCATCAGCCAGACTTTCATCGGTCGCAGCCAAAACCTCAACCGCCGCTGCGGCCCCCATATCGCCAAAATCAGCCAGCCAATCCAGGCTGCCGTCATTATCCAGTGATCCTACGCCCCAGGCACCCATTCTTCGCGTCCCTTACCGATACGGCGCGTCGAGTTCGAGATTGCGCGCAATCTCGGTCTCCCAACGGTCGCCGTTTTCAAGCAGTTTCGCCTTGTCGTAATACAGCTCTTCCCGCGTCTCGGTGCTGAATTCGAAATTCGGACCTTCGACAATGGCATCAACCGGGCAGGCCTCCTGACAGAAACCGCAATAGATGCATTTGGTCATGTCGATGTCATAGCGGGTGGTGCGGCGGCTGCCATCATCGCGCGGTTCCGCGTCAATGGTAATGGCCTGCGCTGGACAGATCGCCTCGCAAAGCTTGCACGCGATACAGCGCTCTTCGCCATTGGGATAACGACGCAGCGCATGCTCGCCTCGGAAACGGGGGCTTAGCGGGCCCTTCTCATGGGGATAGTTCAGTGTCGCCTTGGGCGAAAAAAAGTATTTCATCGTCAGCCGGAAGGCAGACCAGAAATCCTGCAAAAGAAAGTACTTGGTGGCGCGGGTGTAGTCGATTTGGGTCATTTAGCTGGACTCCTCGCAACTCTGAATCGTTCGTTCACCAAGAGCTATCCACGAAACAACATAGTCGTCTTGGGTCATGGTCGCGACAGGGGTCGCGAGAGTTTCATTCGAAAACGCGAACCATTTTTTGCAAATCACATCTTTGGTGACCAGGTGGGCAAGCAGTGCGATACCCTCTTCCTCGGACGTCGAAAACCGATCACCCAATGGCATCAAACAGGTCGCTAAATCAGTTGCTGCCCTGGCTCTTTCAAGCGTTGCTACATCAATCGCAACGCCATCCGCGAAAAACTCCCTAATGGCTGCTTCATACTGCAAAACAGAAATCACCTGTGCCGCCTGCACCATCACATAGGCCACAATTTGCTTGTTTTCGGCCGACATGGGCCAGCCTTCACCATCACGGGGAAGCTCGATGCGACCGCTCTCAATAATGTCACTCTTGAAAACCCCCGGGAAAGCCGCCTCGTAAGCAAATGCCTCGGAACCGCAAACGTCTTCGACCTGCCCCCAGAGCGCGTCAGCCACAGCGGCATGCGTCACCTCCTCCGCGGCCACGGCAGCGTTCGCCATGAAGGCGAAAGCGGGTATGGCGATCCGACCGATCACATCACGCCCCCATCGTCCAGCGGGCCCAGAACCCGCCAAGCACTTCGTATTTCGCCAGGAACGCCACGATCACCACCCAGGCCAGCGACAGCGGCAGGAACACTTTCCAGCCGATCCGCATCAGCTGGTCATAGCGGTAGCGGGGTGTGATCGCCTTGACCATAGCGAACATGAAGAAACACATCGCCATCTTCAGGATCATCCAGAAAATCCCGTCGGGCAGGAACGGCACCGGCGATAGCCAGCCACCCAAGAACAGCAGCGACACTAGGGCGCACATCAGCACCACGGCCATCAATTCGCCGATCATGAACAGCAGGAACGGGGTCGATGAATATTCCACCTGATAGCCCGCCACCAGTTCCGATTCCGCCTCTGGCAGATCAAACGGGGGCCGGTTGGTTTCCGCCAAGGCGCTGATAAAGAACAGGAACAGCATCGGGAAATGCGCAACCCAGTACCAGCTGAACAACCCGCCACCTCCGTCCTGCGCCCTGACGATATCGCTCAGGTTCATGGACCCGGTCGAAATGATAACGCCGATGATGATCAACCCGATCGACACCTCATAGGAAATCATCTGCGCCGCAGATCGCAGCGAGCCGAGGAACGGATATTTGGAGTTCGAGGCCCAGCCGCCCATGATCACGCCGTAAACCTCAAGCGATCCAATAGCGAAGATATACAGGATGGCCACGTTGATATCGGCCAGCACCCAGCCTTCGTTGAACGGGATCACCGCCCATGAAATCACCGCCAGCACAAAGGCGATCATCGGGGCAAGGAAGAACACGAACTTGTCGGCCCCCGCAGGCACGACAATCTCTTTCACGATGTATTTGAGAAAATCGGCAAAGCTTTGCAGCAGACCAAAGGCACCAACAACATTCGGCCCCTTGCGGATCTGAACAGCAGCCCAGACTTTACGGTCCGCATACATCAGGAATGCGAGTGCCACCAAAAGCGGGATCAACACCAGCAGACACTGGCCCAGAATGACAAGCACAATGCCAAGGTTGGTATTGGTAAAGAATTCAACCATCTATTCGCCCCTTATTCGGCTGCCATAGGGGCATTGGCCCGCGCTTTTGCATTCGCGCTAAGCTCTGCCATCAGGCTGGAGGCGCGCGCAATCGGGTTGGTCAGGTAAAAGTCGCTGATCGCATTGCGGAAGTTAGCCTTGCCCGGTTTCTTGACCGGGATTGGCTGCCATTCGTTTTCGGCCACTTCGTCAATCTTGCCCAGATGCGGGTGTGCCTTAACCAGCGCCTGACGCAGCTGCGCCATGCTGTCGAATGGCAGTGTCGCGTCCAGTTCGGCAGAGAGCGCCCGCAGGATCGCCCAGTTTTCCTTGGCCTCACCGGGCGGAAAACTGGCGCGCAGGGCCAGTTGCGGACGGCCTTCGGTATTCACGAACAGACCGTTTTCTTCCGTGTAGGCGGCAGACGGCAGGATGATATCGGCGCGATGCGCGCCGCGATCACCATGGCTGCCCTGATAGATCACAAACGGACCGGGGGCGATATCCACCTCATCCGCGCCAAGGTTATAGATCACCTCTGCATCCTTGACCGCGTCCATGCCACCCTCGGCCACCGCACCCACATCCATTGCGCCAACGCGACCGGCGGCGGTATGCAGGATCATCAGTTTCGATTGCGCGGCCTCTGCGGCCTTCATCGCCAGGCTCAGCACCGCTTCGCCATCGGCCTCGTTCAACGCACCTTGCCCCACGATCATCACACCGCGTACGCCATGCTTGTCGGAATGATCCTGATTTGCCAGGTTTTCGAGCGCTGCGCGATCCGTACCAATGTCGATAACATCATAGGTCAGATCAACGAGTTCGCCGATCCGGGCCACCTTTGCCCCCTTCAGCCATGCCTTGCGAATACGAGCGTTCAGCACCGGTGCCTCATCACGCGGGTTGGTGCCGATCAGCATGATCATCTGGGCGTCGTCGATATCTTCGATGGTGGCGTTACCGACATAGGCAGACCGGTTGCCAGCGGGCAGCTTGGCACCATCAGTGCGGCATTCAACAACACCGCCCTGCCCTTCGATCAGTTGTTTCAGGGCAAAGGCAGCCTCCACCGGGGCCAGATCACCGACCAGACCGGCCAGTTTCTTGCCTTTCATCGCAGCAGCAGCAGCGTTCAACGCTTCGGGCCAGCTTGCTTTACGCAGCTTGCCGTTCTCGCGGATATAGGGTGTGTCCAGACGCTGCTTGCGCAAGCCATCCCAGACGAAACGTGTCTTGTCGGAAATCCATTCCTCGTTCACGCCATCATGGTTACGGGGCAGAAAACGCATGACTTCGCGGCCTTTGGTATCGACGCGGATGTTTGACCCAAGGGCATCCATCACATCAATGGATTCGGTCTTGGTCAGCTCCCACGGACGGGCGGTAAAGGCGTAAGGTTTTGAGACCAGTGCACCCACGGGGCACAGATCAATGATATTGCCCTGCAAATTGCTGTCCAGCGTCTCGCCCAGATAAGATGTAATCTCGGCATCCTCACCCCGACCGGTCTGGCCCATCTGGTGAATGCCTGCCACCTCGGTCGTGAAGCGTACGCAACGGGTGCAGGAAATGCAGCGGGTCATATGGGTTTCAACCAGCGGACCCAGATCCAGATCCTCGGTCGCGCGCTTGGGTTCGCGGAAGCGGGAAAAATCAACGCCGTATGCCATCGCCTGATCCTGCAGATCGCATTCGCCACCCTGATCGCAGATCGGGCAATCCAGCGGGTGATTGATGAGCAGAAATTCCATGACGCCCTCGCGGGCCTTCTTGACCATGGGGCTGTTGGTCTTGACGACCGGCGGCTGGCCTTCGGGACCGGGGCGCAGATCGCGGACCTGCATGGCACAGGACGCGGCAGGCTTGGGCGGACCGCCCACAACCTCAACCAGACACATCCGGCAGTTGCCGGCAATGGAAAGCCGCTCATGATAGCAGAAACGGGGGATTTCGATGCCCGCTTCCTCGCAGGCCTGAATAAGGGTCATAGCCCCGTCAACTTCGACCTCATTCCCATCAATGATGACTTTGCGCAGATCAGACATGGCGTGCCTTATTTGTTCCCTATCGCGCAGTGCCCCGCGTTGCGGTGGCTGCGCGTTGCCGCGTTCTAACGCGACATGGGGGGCGATGCCAGTCTGATCGGCAAAAAAGAGGTTAAATTTCAGCCTACACGCAGCGACTTATCGCAGCAGCCAGCCAACGCGCGTGTTGCGTTCAATCTGATCACGGCCCACCGCGCAATAGCTGGCCTCATCACCTTCAACGACACCAAGGCGAGCGAGCTGCGAACGGGCGATCCCGATCAGACGACGTTCTTCCTCTTTGTCTTTCACATAGGCCTCTACCTCGGCCTCTGAATACCCCTGCTCCAGGGCGTAATTCTTCAACTCCTGCAGAAAACTGATGCCGCGAAAGGTGCGGGCGCGGATACTGCTGCATTTCTCGGAAATCTCGTAGGCCATACCGACATGAACAATCCCGTCCCGCACGCGGATCTCATCCTTGAGCGCCGTTTGCGCAGACAGGTTGCCTGCAAGTGCCACTGTTGCGACGGCAAGTGCCGCGATAAAGGCTGGGGTCTTGGTCATCGTCATTCTCCTGTCGGCCACTTGGGCGGGCCCTTTGCGTTGGCATGACATCGGGCCTGATGCCGCGCTATTCAATATCAGCGGCGCGTTATCCGGTTTTTTGGCCCGTTTCCGCCAGCGCGGCGCGCTGCAACCCCTTGCCGCCAAAGATTTCGTAGGTATCGCCTGCCTGCATCAGATGCCGCCAGCGTGCCATACCTTCAGCCACGTCAGGGCGATGGTCCGCTGGCACCCACCAGCAGACCAGAAAACCGCTGTCACCGGGCACAAACCACTGCGCGCGGCCCGCCATGATACGGGCATGCAAGGTTCTGGTCACAAACCGGTATAGCGGCGCGGCCCCGGTCCAGACCGACAATGTCGATGCGGTATTGGGCCGGTCCGCCAGCGGTCCATCCGGGTTCGTCTGCGCCGCATCCATGGCGTCATCCGGCATACGCCAGATAAACCCGGGACTACGGGCGGCGATGGCATTGACCTGATCCAGTGCGGCCTCAAACCCCGCGATACGCGGATCACCCCAGGGATAACGCAAGGTGCCAAAGTTGAACTCGACCAGATGGCGGGTCATTGCGCGGCCTGGGCGCGCAACCAGTCCCAGCCAAAGGCGTCGGCCGTATCGCCGTGTTTTTCGCGATGGGCGAGTTTTGCCATCGCCTCGTCCAATGTGGGGCGCGTGCCTTCCGGCACCCACCACATCACGAAATGCATCTGCACCAGATCTTCGAACCATTCATTGCCGCGACGCATGAACTTGTCATGCAACGTATTGAAAACAAAGGTCTCCAACTGCTGCGGGGTCTCCCAGACCGACAGGTTCGCCACAAATTGCGGATCGCCGTCAATGCAGGCATCGGTATTGCCCCGGCCAGGCTCGCCCGATGCTTCCATCATCCACACGAAACCGGGCATCCGCTTGCCCAGCCCGTTGATCCGTTCAAGGTTGTCCATGAATTCGGCGACCTTCGGATCATCCGTGGGCGCAATCAATCGTCCGATATTCAGTTCAGCCAGATGCATGGTCAATCCTCATACGGGGATGGGCCAAAACCCATCCTGCATCACCGGCGCCGTTGGCGTGTCGGGGCAACGCCCGCCATGGCCTTGCGGCCAAAGGCCAGCGTCAGAATAATACCGATCGCCGCCAGCACACCCGCCGCACCATAGGCCCAGACCGGGGCAATATCGGCCCGCACCGCCTGCACCGTAAACCAGGCCGGCACACCGCAGACCCCAATCGTGACAAGGGCCGCACCAATACTTGCGGCCCCGTCCAGAATATTGCGAAACGCCATCGGTGCTAGTTGACCGGCACCAGAACCGCCGCCATCGCGCTGTTTTCGGCATATTCGGCATCTGCCGCCGGGCAAAGATCGTCGCCGCCGGCGATATCAACACCGTGCTTGGCGTTGAAACTGCGCTGGCTGACATCGGTTTCCAGATCGATCTGGTTGCGCAGCCCAAGCGCGGACAGCGACCCGCGGCCAACCTCGTTGCGGCGCTCGTTGACCTCCAGATCAAGGGCGCTGTCATAGCGATAGCGCGCGCAATTCTGCGCAACCTGATTGGCGATCTTCAGTGTGGCATAATACTGCGGCGTGGGCAGGTTATACAGTTTCTGTACCGCCGGATCATCAAATGACCGGGCACCGCCCGTGCCAGCCCCACATGCGGCCAGTGTCAGAACCGCCCCGATTGTCAATGCACGCATCATCATTCTGCTGCCATCCCTGCTAGTCGTTTATCCTTGATCCGGTCCTCAATCTCGTCCCGGAAATTCTTGATCAGGCCCTGGATCGGCCATGCGGCGGCATCGCCCAAGGCGCAGATCGTGTGGCCCTCAACCTGTTTGGTCACATCCAGAAGCATATCGATCTCTTCAACGGATGCATCCCCTTTCACCAAACGCGCCATGACGCGCATCATCCAGCCGGTGCCTTCGCGACATGGCGTGCACTGACCGCAGCTTTCGTGCTTGTAGAATTTGGACAGCCGCCAGATCGCCTTGACCATATCGGTGGAGTTATCCATCACGATCACCGCAGCCGTGCCCAGCGATGACCCTTTTTCCTTGAGCGCATCGAAATCCATGATCGCATCACGCATGTTCTCGCCCCGGACACACGGCACCGAAGAGCCACCCGGAATGACCGCCTTTAGATTGTCCCAGCCACCGCGAATCCCACCGCAGTGCTTTTCGATCAGCTCCTCGAACGGGATCGACATCTCTTCCTCGACAACGCAGGGGTTGTTCACATGACCCGAAATGGCAAACAGCTTGGTGCCCGCATTATTCGGGCGTCCCATCCCGGCAAACCAGTCGCCACCGCGGCGCAGGATCGTCGGCACCACGGCAATCGATTCAACATTGTTCACGGTGGTCGGACAGCCATAAAGCCCCGCACCAGCCGGGAATGGCGGCTTCATCCGCGGCATGCCCTTCTTGCCCTCAAGGCTTTCCAGCAGCGCGGTTTCCTCACCACAGATATAGGCGCCAGCGCCATGGGTCAGGTAAATGTCGAAATCCCACCCGGATTTGGCGGCATTCTTGCCGACCAGACCAGCCTCGTAGGCCTCATCAATCGCCGCCTGCAGTGCCTCTTTCTCGCGGATATATTCGCCCCGGATGTAGATGTAACAGGCATGGGCATTCATCGCGAAACTGGCAATGAGGCAGCCCTCGACCAGCGTGTGCGGGTCGTGGCGCATGATCTCGCGATCCTTGCAGGTGCCCGGCTCGGATTCGTCAGCATTCACAACCAGATAGGCCGGGCGACCATCACTTTCCTTGGGCATGAACGACCATTTCAGCCCTGTCGGAAAACCAGCACCGCCGCGACCACGCAGACCGGACGCCTTCATCTCATTGACGATCCAGTCCCGGCCCTTCTTGATGATGTCCGCCGTGCCATCCCAATGGCCACGCTCCTGCGCGCCACGAAGGGTACGGTCATGCATCCCGTAAAGGTTGGTAAAAATCCGGTCTTGGTCTTTGAGCATCAGTTCCCGCCCTTTTCATCCTGGCGCGCACGCCAGAGCCTAAATGTCTGCCATAGCGCAAACCCGAAACCGGCGAGCGCTGCAAGGTCAAAAAACGCGCGGGTCCGGTTGGACCAGCCATATTCTGCCCCGATCAGCGTCACCAATATCCAGAAAACACCAACACTGGCCAGGATCAACGCGACCCGTTGTCCTGCCTTGGCCTGTCTGGTGTTACCGTGTTGCGCCATGGGTCAATGACGTCAGTAGACGTCACCCTTTTTCACTTTGCTGGAAAACTCGGTCGTACCGCCTGCGGCCAGTGTCTTGGCCTGTTCAACCCATTTGTCACGGGTGGCACGGCCTTTAAAGCCCTTCAGGTTATCATCCATCCAGGACTGCTCCGCCGGACCCCATTCCGCGATCTGGTCAAAATGATAGATCCCCATCTCGTGCAAAGTTTCTTCCAGCTTCTTGCCGACACCCTTGATCTGCTTAAGGTCATCGGGGCCGCCTTCACGCGCCTCGCTCAGAAAGGCCGGTTTGCCAGCGGCAGCCGGTTCTGCTGCTGCCTTTGTTGCAGCCGGGGCCTCATCCTTGGGGGCTTCGTATTTCCATTCGCCTTTCTTGGCGTCCAACTCATCCTCGCCAGCCAGCGGCGCGGATGGTTTCACCTTGGGCTCATCGCTGGCGGCAGGCGCTGCGGCGGCGGGCTCTGGCGCGGCGGCCGGTTCCGGCGCGGCGACCGGCTCTGGTGCGGCGACCGTTTCAGGCGCAGCAGCAGGTTCTGGCGCAGCGGCCGATGCGGTGGGTGCGGCTGCTGTCGGCGCGGTGACTGTTTCGGCGCGCGGTGCCGGTTCACGCCAACCCAACATCAAAACAATTGCCGTAATCGCGGCGACGATGCCGCCAATGAATATGGCGCCGATAAACTGATAGTCATAAAGAACAAAGGCAACGCCCGCCGCGATGATCCCGAACAGGGCCGCAACGGCAATGATACCCAAACCTTTTGGTGCTGTATCTTTCATCTTGTCTTTTCTCCCTCAGGTGGCCGTGAGCGCGGCCTTCTTGACGTCAGCGTCACCACCCACAGACAGCAGCGCACCGAGGTCCCATATCACCTCTACCCGAAACCATGCCAAACCGTAAAGATTTTGTGTGATCCGGGGCAGTTAGGCGGAAGATGCGGGAAAAACTGTCACGGTTTTGGGCGGTCAGCCCTTCTTGGCCAGTTCTGCAGCCTGCGCCATCCAGTTGTCGCGGGCGATCCGGCCCTTGAACTTCAGACGGCTATCAACCCATGCGATTTCTTCTGGGGTCCATTTGGCGATCTGATCGAAATGCCAGAACCCCAGCTCGTTCAGCACACCTTCGAGCTTGGGGCCCACACCGCTGATCTTTTTCAGATCATCAGCACCACCATCGCGCGGCGCACTCAGCGTTTCGGGCTGTTTTTCGATCGTCGGATCAGGATGGGATTTGGACACCGGCTTTGCCGCAGATTTCGCTTTCGCCTGCTGCTTTGTCACGCCGGTTTCGTCAGTAGGCTTGTTCGCCGCGGGCTTGGGCTCTTTCGCCTTGGCCGGTTTCGCCTTTGGCTTTGTCTTGATCGTGCCGTCATCAATCCAAGGGGTCAGCAGCGGCACCTCTGTGCCATCAATCCGCTTGACCGTATCGCCGATTTCCACGGCGGCCTGAACGCTGGCGTTATATTGGGTCTTGCCGCTTTCATGACCGCGCAGGCTGGTCAGGCCTTTCAGCGGCTCAGCCGCAAATCGGCCATTCTGCGGGCCGGGCACGGGCACCTTGCCAGCCGCCAGTTCATCAATGATCTCACCCAGACGAGCGGCGGTCAGATCCTCATAATAATCCTTGCCGATCTGGGCCATGGGGGCATTGGCACAGGACCCGAGGCATTCGACCTCTTCCCATGAAAACTTGCCATCGGCTGACAAGGTGTGCGGCTTGTCGGCAATCTTGTCCTGACAGACCCCAATCAATTCCTCTGCCCCGCAGATCATGCAGGACAACGTGCCGCATACCTGAATATGGGCGACCGACCCAACAGGTTGCAGTTGGAACATGAAGTAAAACGATGCGACCTCGAATGCGCGGATATAGGCCAGATCCAGCATATTCGCCACGTATTCAATCGCCGGACGGCTCAGCCAGCCTTCCTGCTCCTGCGCCCGCCACAAAAGCGGAATAATGGCCGAGGCCTGGCGACCCTCGGGGAATTTCTTCATCTGCGCTTCGGCCCATTTGAGGTTATCAGGGGTGAACGCAAAGCTGTCAGGCTGATCAGGATGAAGACGACGCAGCATAGGGACCTCAGTTAGCAAACATGGGCAGACGAGCCGGGACCAGCCCCGGGTACACCTTTGGCCACCCGACTACACAGTACAGCCGCGTTTGACAACGGCATCGGCGCAGTGTTTTCGTGCCAAACCAACACGCCAAAGGCGAAAGCTGCAGCCAGCAAATCGCTCAAGGTGTCAAAACGAAACCGAAACCGCCATAGACCAGCCAGCCGAACATCCAGTTGGTCGGGTTTGGCCCGATCAGAAGCAGTGATATTGTGCTGATCAAGTCAGACAGATCAAACATTCGTCAATTTAGTCCTGTCATCATCACCGCCGCCGTCGTCACCCCGAAAACAGCCATCGGCAACGCATTCGTCGCCACACCGCTCAGCAGGATCATGGCAGGCCAGATGCCCAATATCATCAGGCGCAGGCCCCGGCAGTCACCGCAATCCCCCTGCCCGGAATCACTTCGGCACCACCTTCGTTGCGAAGATCCTGCACCACCCGGCCCAGATCGTCCTTGGACAAGGTCGCGCTGGCCATAATCGCTGATGAGGTCTGGGCGTTCACCTCACATCCGTTTTCGGCAGCCGCACGCAGGAACCTTTCCTTGGCAGAGAGCGGAATAACCGCGGTAGGCGGCTCGGGCTCCGGAGGAGGTACAAAAACCGGCACGCCGCGATAATCCGGCACCGCGCAAGCAGCAAGGCCGACAAAGGCAAGAATGGGAAGCTTACGGATCATGACGGTCACCTCATTGAACAACGGCTTTGCGCCGACCTTACGACCCGGCCCCATGGATATCCAGCAGCGAAAACGAAACGCGAGGATTTGTGCCGATCAAAGCGAAATCTCAAAAATCTGAATCAGATTTTTGATTTCAAGACAGATGCGCACGCTGCTCCTGTCTTGTCACCGCGAAAATCTGCGTTGCAGATTTTCCGGACGACGCCCTAAAGAAGACCGCGCAGCAGGCTTGCAAGAAACACAATGACCGCGCCAATCACGGTGCCCTTGATCAGCCGGTTACTGCCCTTGGCCAGCAACACAGCTCCAGCGCCAGCAAGTGCGCCATACAGCAATAGCCAAAGATCAAGATAAACGCTCATGGCAGCTCGTCAGCAATCCTTGACAGTCACCTGAACGCCGTCAGCGTCCTGGCTTATGGTCAGATCACCGCGCTGTACCGCATCGTCCAAAAGATCTTCGATGCGGTTGTTCAGGTCATCGAACAACCCAGCACGGTCGGCAGCGGGCACGTCGACCATATCAAAAACCGTATCCATGACATCCTGCTGCATGCGATCGTCAATCTCGCGCGACATCCGCGCCACACAGTCGGTGCCTTCATTCTTCAGCCAATCAGTGGCCACGCTCACCAACTGCGCATCAGTCAACCCGTCCAGACGGGCCTGTGCAGCAGATTCATCCGCCACAACAGGGCTTGCGGCCATCAGGGTAAGGGCGGCAACAATCCAGCGCATCACCGGTCAATCTCGCCAAACACAACGTCCATCGTGCCGATAATCGCGGCCACATCGGCCAACTGATGGCCGGTGGTCACATGATCCATCGCCTGCAGATGCAGATAACCCGGTGCACGCAGCTTGGCGCGGTAGGGCTGGTTGGTGCCGTCAGCGACAAGGAACACGCCGAATTCGCCCTTCGGGGCCTCCACGGCGGCATAAACCTCGCCTGCAGGCACGTGGAACCCTTCAG
Source organism: Yoonia sp. R2-816 (assembly GCF_046762905.1). Lineage (NCBI taxonomy): Bacteria > Pseudomonadati > Pseudomonadota > Alphaproteobacteria > Rhodobacterales > Paracoccaceae > Yoonia > Yoonia sp. R2-816. The sequence continues at coordinate 124,021 of NZ_JBKQXN010000138.1, forward strand.
TATATAGCTTGAAGTGATGGATCAGCGCCTCCATCGAGGTCTTCATCTCGCCCCGCGTCGGCGGGGTCAGCTTGCCCCGCGCCATCACATCACCCTTTTCATGGCGCAGCTTTTCACAGGCCTGACGGATGATATGGGTGGATTGGCGCATCTCCTCCATCCGGCACAGATAGCGATCATAGCAATCGCCGTTCTTGCCGACCGGCACCTGAAACTCGAACTCGTCATAGCATTCGTAAGGCTGCGCCCGGCGCAAATCCCAGGCAAAACCGGACCCGCGGACCATCACACCTGAAAAGCCCCAGTTCTGGATATCCTCTTCGGTGACGATGCCAATATTGGCATTGCGCTGCTTGAATATACGGTTCTCATTCAGCAGGCTCGCAATATCGTCAAGTATCTTGGGGAACTCCACCGCCCACTGATCGATATCCTCGACCAGTTGATCCGGCAGATCCTGATGCACCCCACCGGGGCGGAAATAGGCGGCGTGCAGGCGGGCACCACAGGCACGCTCATAGAACACCATCAGCTTCTCACGCTCTTCAAAACCCCATGACAAGGGCGTCATCGCGCCCACATCCATGGCCTGCGTGGTCACGTTCAGCAGGTGATTCAGCACGCGACCAATCTCGGAATACAGCACGCGGATCAGGCTGGCGCGGCGTGGCACCTCTGTCCCGGTCAGCTTTTCAATCGCCAGACACCAGGCATGTTCCTGGTTCATCGGGGCGACGTAATCCAGCCGGTCGAAATAGGGCAGGTTCTGCAGATAGGTCCGCGATTCCATCAGCTTCTCGGTGCCACGGTGCAGCAGGCCGATATGCGGATCACAGCGTTCGACAATCTCGCCGTCCAGCTCAAGCACCAGCCGCAAAACACCATGCGCCGCAGGGTGTTGCGGGCCAAAGTTGATGTTAAAATTGCGAATCTGCTGTTCGCCGGTCAGCGCATCGGTCGACCCGTCATCGTAAGTGTTGACCCTGATATCACCGTCCATCATGCTGTCATCCTCGCACGGTTGTCTTGCCAGTTCTGCGGCAAGGGGCCCACATTGCGGGCCACCCATTCGTAGTGTTCATTCAATAGTTTCAACGCCCTGGGGCGCAGTTTGTCCAGCATCACAACCTCCGGCCCCTGATGAACCGGCTGCGTGATCGCTGGCGTTAGGGCCTCAATACCAAGGAAGCTGCAAAGTTGCGAGAGGCCTTCTTGTCTCATCATGTTTTCCGTGAACAGGATCAACAAACGCTCCTCCGGCACCACCCGGCGCAGCTTGCGGATGATCCCCGGATAGTCGCCGCGTTCCAGAATATGGGTCTCCTGCCCCCGGTTAAGAATACGGTACAGGATATTGTTCGCCTTCTTTTCATAAACCTCGTGGCTTTGCCGCTGCCGCCGCGCCTGCATCCGGATATGCGACCACAACCGGTCCAGCGGATCGCGGATCAGAAACACGAATTTCGTGGCAGGCGACAGGGCCACCATCCGCGCCAGCGTCTCATCCGGCAGCGTGGCGTAATTCGGGGTCATATCCGCATAAACCTGCGCCGACCCACGATTCCCCGTCAGCCATTCCAGATAGGGCCTGTCCCCCGCCCGGTCCCCCTCAACCGCCGCGATCAACCCGGTCATATCGGCCATCCGGCGCTCCACATTATCCACCTGCCAGCCCTTGCCCGACGCCGCAGCCTCCGCTCGCAACGCCCGCAACTCCTCCAGGCGCAACACAAACGCATCCACCTGCCGGCCACGGACATCGGCATCAAATGTATCCCAATAATGCGCCTCCTTCACAGCAGGCAGCGCACAGTCGGGATGATCATGCAGATAACGATAAAGCCAGGTCGTCCCGGCCTTGGTGGCACCAACACAAAACAGGATATCGGGATCAGGCATCGTGGGCTTCGTCAAAGCAAGACTTTACCATCCGGTCACCTGGAATAGATGGCAATGAATACGAACAATTGCGCAATGAACAAGACAATCTTGATCGCCTGATAATTCATCTAGGACGGATCCGCATCCGGCGCGAACATCGCAAACACCTCGGCCTCTGTCATCGTCTTCGTCTCGCCCGCCAGCGCATAGTTCCGCGGCTTCTTGTCGATAAACACCTGCACGCCAATCTCGAACTGACCGGGATCGTCAAACGCCTGAATGGACACATGCTGGTTCTGCCCGTCCTGTGTCTGCCACAACAGCGATGACCCGCATTCGCGGCAAAACAACCGCTCGCCCCATTCGGACCCTTTATAGGACCCAACCGGCGCGCCCTCATCGAATTTCACCGACGACCCGCAATCCACCGACAGATACATGCCCCCCGACCATTTGCGGCACATCCCGCAATGGCAGGCCCCTGCGCCCAGCCCGCCAACAGTCGGCGTAGCAGTGAACTTACATGCACCACACATGCAGGTGCCTTTCAAAGCTTCCGCCATTATCCGATCCCCCTCTAGCCCGTATCCGGCGCAAACATCGCGATACACTCTGCCTCTGTCAAACAGCGCGTGTCATTGACCAAGGCATAATTGTCCGGCTTCTTGTCGATGAACCACTGGTTTTTCAGGGCAAACTGCGCCGGATCGTCAAAAGCATGCATCGACACACCCTGCCCGGTGCCGTCCTGCATCTGCCAGACAAGCGAAGACCCACAGACCGTGCAAAACAGGCGCTCACCCCATTCGCTGCCTTTATAGGACCCCAGCGCATCCGTATCCGCAAACCGGACCGAACTGCCGCAATCGACAGCCATATACATGCCACCGGTCCAGCGGCGGCACATGGCACAATGACAGACATTCGCAAAAGGGCCGACAGGTGTGGCGGTAAACCGGCAGGCACCGCAAAGGCAGCTCCCGGACAGGGGGCTGCCGGGCGTCATCAGCCCGCTTTCTCGTCGTTCTTCTCATCTCCCGGCAGGATGTATTCCGCACCCTCCCATGGCGACATGAAGTCGAACTGGCGGTATTCCTGCACCAGATTCACCGGCTCATAAACGACGCGCTTCTGCACCTCGTCATAGCGGACCTCGGTATAGCCAGTGGTCGGGAAATCCTTGCGCAGCGGATGACCGCGGAACCCGTAATCGGTCAGGATACGGCGCAAATCGGGATGGCCGGAAAACAGAATGCCAAACATGTCGAACACTTCACGCTCGAACCAATTGGCCGACGGATGTATCCCGATGATCGACGGCAGCATATCCTCTTCGCGGATCTGCACGCGCAGGCGGATCCGATGGTTCTGATACATGCTCAGGAAATGATAAACGACATCGAAACGCTTAGCGCGGCTGGGATAATCCACCGCCGTGATATCAACCAGGGTCGAAAACTGGCACGCCTGATCGTTCCTGAGGAATTCGACAAAACTGACCAGCGATGACGGGGCCACGTTGACCGTCAGCTCACCATGGGCGACCTCCCATGACAGCACACAATCCGTCCGCTTCATCTCCAGATGGGTGCCAAGTTCTTGCAGGGCTTCGGTCATCTTACAATCGTCCCCGTCCGGCGGATTTTCCGTTGCAGCTGCAGGATACCATAAAGCAGCGCCTCAGCCGTGGGCGGGCAGCCCGGCACATAGACATCCACCGGCACGATGCGGTCACAACCGCGCACCACCGAATAGCTGTAGTGGTAATAGCCGCCGCCATTCGCACAGGATCCCATGGAGATCACGTAACGCGGCTCAGGCATTTGGTCGTAAACCTTGCGCAACGCGGGCGCCATCTTGTTGGTCAGCGTGCCTGCGACAATCATCAAGTCCGACTGACGTGGGGAGGCACGGGGCGCTGTCCCAAACCGTTCCAGATCATAACGCGGCATGGAGGTGTGCATCATCTCGACCGCGCAACAGGCCAGCCCAAATGTCATCCAGTGCAGCGACCCGGTGCGCGCCCAGTTGATGATGTCAGCGGTCGACGTGACAAGAAAACCCTTGTCCTGCAATTCCGAATTGATCAGCTGCGCGCCGTGTTCCTTGTCGGCGCCGACGGCGGTTCCGGTCATGACACCCATGGTGGCTCCTTCTTCTGGCAGGATGGCTGCCTTTGGCTTGGATGACATGTAGCCGCCCTACCAAGGGGCGTCAACGCGACAGAACCGCCAAAATCAGCCGCGATAGATGCGGACAGGGCTGCCCTTGGCGCGCTTGATCAAACCGCGCGCCTCATGGTCCAGCTGCACTGCCTTGATCCACCAGCCCGCCTTTTCACCTCCGGGGAATAATACCGGGTCCAGCCCTGGCAAAAGTGCGGCTTTGGCATCCGCCACGGTAACACCCGGCGGCTCTTGTGGCAGGACAGCCAGCAGGCTGGCGCGCATCGCTTCAAACTTGGCGCGATTGACCCGCCAGGGTTTGCCCTCTCGGGTCAGGACCTCCATCGTTTCCTCAGCCATGCAGGGTCATCTCCTTTTGCCCGGCGGTGATCTTGGGATTGCGAAAACCCATCGCGACCCAGGCCCCCAGCAGCCGGAACATGAAAGAGGCCGTGTGCGATTTGGGATTGGGCATGTCATCCGGCAAAGGATCACCGCTGATACGGTCCTTGGTCATTGTGCGCAGATCCATGGCGGGCCGCTCACCATCCGGCCAGCGTGCCGCATACAGCGACAGCCAATGCCCGGCGGAAAACTCCAGAAACATCGGCGTATTGCAGCACGTGGCGATGACCCGGCGGGTCGTTGCATTTGGCGTCAGACGAAAGCAGCGCAGCCTGTCTTGATCATCCGCAAATGTCACCCGATCCTTGCGCTGCAGCACAAACTGCGTCCCGCCTGTCGGCACACGTTCCGGCACGGCATCGGGCAGCGCCTCCATCATCCCGGCAGCCGTCCGGCAACTGGTACAATGACATTCCGCCGCGATAATCGGTCGCCCCGCTGCCACCATCGCGGTTTGCCCACACCGGCATGTCAAACGAATCTCTTCCATGGCGCCTCGCTTCCTATAATCAGACTGGACCGTCCAGTTTGATTGTCAAGATCAAACACGCTATCAAACCGCATGACCACCCAAACCCAGCTCCCTCCCCGCGTCCAAAAAACACGCGCCAAGATCATCGCTGCCGCAATCGATCTGTTCCTCAGCAAAGGATTTGTTGAGACGCGGATGGATGAGGTCGCCGCGCGGGCCAATGTCTCAAAACAAACGCTTTACGCACATGCAGGCACGAAAGAGGCGCTGTTCATGGAAATGGCCGAAACCATGATCGCAAACGCCGTCGCCGCCCAGCGCAAGGCGGCTCCGGACCCCGAGGTTAGCGATGATCCGCAGGACTTCCTGCTCACCCACGCACGCGCGCAACTCCGCACAGCCCATGACGCCAAACTGATGCAAATCAGGCGAGTGGCAATTGCAGAGGCCGGGCGCTTTCCGGCATTCGGCAAAGCTATCTTCGACCTAGGTCCCGGCAGTTCCATCAGACGGTTGGAACGGGCGTTTTCAAAATGGCACAAGGCAGGCGCACTCAACACCCCAAACCCGCGTCAAGCAGCCGAAACCTTCAATTGGCTGATCATGGGCGGGCCCACAAGCGAGGTCATGTTGACCGGGCGTTCAACAACCATGGACGGCGGAAAAGCCGACGCGCATGTGCAGGAATGTGTCAGGGTCTTCTGGGCGGCCTACGGGGTGTGACGCATCACTCCCACTCCAGCGCGCCTTTTTTCCACTCATAGGCAAAGCCGATGGTCAGAACGGCCAGAAACACCATCATCGACCAGAACGCCACCATGCTGATATCGGCGAAAGCCACGGCCCAGGGGAACAGAAACGCCACCTCAAGATCAAAGATGATGAACAGGATCGAAACGAGGTAAAACCGCACATCGAACTTCATCCGCGCATCGTCAAATGCGTTGAACCCGCATTCATAGGCCGACACTTTTTCAGGGTCTGGATTGCGCACGGCGACAATAGCTGCAGCGAGGATCAGGATCAGGCCCAGCCCGATGGCAAGCCCCAGAAAAATCATGATCGGCAGATATTCAGACAGCATTTCCTGCACGGGGTGATCCTTTTCGGCGCGGCACGCCAAAAGGCGCGACTAAATTTGGCTGGGGCTTGCATACCCTTGCCCCCCGGAAGGGTCAACCAATCGCAATATCGCAGAACCCGGAAAAAACGGACTTAGTCGGCACCATCCACAACAGGCGGACGGGGTGACAAAACCGCATTGGCCACGGATAGAAACGAAACGCCATGGGCCAGACCATTGGCACGGCTGGGTTGGCCGGTGATCATATCGGCCGTCTCAGTCAGGTTGTCCATCTGCTGATCTGTCAGCCAGAACATCAGATGCATGCCAAGGGTGAAATCACCGGGCAACTCTGAAATCTGCACAGTGCAACCGTTTTCGGTGGGAACAAAGGTCTCTGATGTCACCGTGACGCCGCCGCCGGGTACAACCAGCATGGTCTGCTGCTCGGTTTCGGTCAGGGCGAGCGTCTTGGCGGCGACATGGGCGACCATGGGCTGCGTCGGGTTTTCCGGATCGGCCACCTGCGGGGCGACAATCGCCACATCAAAAAACCCGTTATCGTCAGGCTTGCCGGTCATGATCCGGCCCCGGCGCGTGCCGGGCTGCAATGCAAACTGATTGCGGGCGACAGAGGCCGAACAGGGTACGTCGATCGCGGCACGCAGGCGCAGGCGGATCGACGGGCCAACCGACATCAGCACATCAAACACAAACTGCAGCACCGCCATCAGGAAACCCGCCAAAAGCATCGACAAGGCCACCAGTATAACAAGGGCGGCGCTGGCATGCTCAACCGGTGCCAGCAGGCTCAGCGCCTTGATCCATGGGGCCGCAACCGCTAACCCGGTGACCACCAGCGACAGGCTGATCGTTTCAACAGGGGCGTTGGGAAATAGCACAACATGGCCACCCACCAGCAGCGCCACGGCAATCGACGCCAATGTCGCCCGGTCCGGTGCCATGAATGACGGATCAATCAGCGATCCAATCAGGAAAACACAAACGGGAATTGCCACGGCAAACGCCACAAGGCGGCGCAAACGGGTAATGCGATAGATCATCTGGTCTGGTGTCGGCCAATCAAACTGCATGTCTGTCCCCTTTCCTGGGTCCAGACAAACCGCCAAATCAGTCAGAAGTGAGACGGAAATCTGACGATTGTCTTATGACGCTGTGTTCCATGCGGGTTTGCGCTTCTCAAAAAACGCCGCAATCCCTTCCGCGGCCTCATCACCGTTCCACTGCGCAATCAGCGCTTCAACCGACCGGTCCACGGTGCCTTGATCAATCACGGGCCCCAGCGACCGGGCAAACGCCTTCGCCGCGGCCACCGCACCCGGCGCGCAAGCCAGATAAGGTGCAACCTCAGCCTCCACTGCCGCATCGAGATCATCCGCAGGCACGGCTTTGGCGACCACACCCAGCGTCACCGCCTCGGCCGCATCGAACACGCGCGATGACATGAACACGCGGCGCGCATGCGCCTCGCCCAGACGGGCCAGCACATAGGGGCCAATGGTCGCCGGGATCAGACCCAGCTTCGTCTCGGTCAGCCCGAACTTTATATGATCCGCCGCAATCGCGATATCGCAGACGCAGGCCATCCCGACCCCGCCTCCAAAGGCATTGCCATGGACCCGGCCAATCACCGGCTGCGGCAACGTGTTGATCGCGCCCAGCATCCCCGCGATGGATTGCGCCGCAGCGCGTTTCATCTCCGCATCACCCGCCATCTGGTCACGCATCCAGCCCAGATCACCGCCTGCACAAAACGACGGCCCCTGCCCGGCCAGCACCACGACACGAATATCGCGGTCAGCTGCGATGCGGGCCGCCGCATCGCGCAGATCATCGATCAGCGCCTGCGACAGCGCATTGTGTTTTTCGGGCCGGGCCAGCGCCAATGTGGCCACACCCCGGTCATCCACGCTCAGATCAATCATCGCATCCCCCGCGCCAGTGTCGCCGCCTTGGCAATCACATCGCCATCAACCCCGGTCTCAAAGCCCAAGGCATGCACCCGCTCCAACACCGCTTCAGTCGCCACATTCCCCGGCGCGCCGGGGGCATAAGGACAGCCGCCCAGCCCGCCAACCGCACTGTCGAAATCACGCAACCCCATCTCCAGCGCTGTTTCGACATTGGCCAGCGCCTGCCCGCCGGTATCATGAAAATGGCCCGCCAGCCCTGTCGCCGGGGCCACATCCAACACGGCCTCCAGCATCCGGGCCACCGTCTCTGATGTGCCCTTGCCGATAGTATCACCCAGCGACACCTGCATCGGGGCCACGGCCAGCAGCATTTCGGTCGCGCGCGCCACGGCGGCAGGGGCCACAGGGCCCGCAAACGGGCAATCGGTCACGCAGGACACATAGCCGCGCACCGGCACGCCCGCATCTTCGGCAGCACGCACAACCGGCGTCAACCGCTCCACCGATTCCGCAATCGAACAATTCAGATTGCTCTGCGAAAACCCTTCAGAGGCGGAAATGAACACCGCCACTTCATACATCACCCCCGGCACGCGGGCGGCCACGAACCCCTCCCAGCCACGCATATTCGGCACCAGAACCGCATAGCGGACGCCCTCTACAGGGGTCATCGCGGCCAGAACGCGATCCGTATCGGCCATCTGCGGCACCCATTTGGGGCTGACAAAACTGCCCACCTCGATATCGCGCAGCCCCGAAGCGCTCAGCAAATCGATCAGGGCAACCTTATCGGCTACCGGAATGACAGCCTTTTCATTCTGCAACCCGTCACGCGGGCCAACTTCGTGAATACGCACCTGCTCAGCCACCGGCCCACCCTTCTTCCGAGTTCAAATATCCCGGGGGAGCGCCGCAAGGCGCGGGGGCAGCGCCCCCTCCCACGCCGCACCGTCTCACGACGGGATCTCCCATGGCGGATAAAACGTCTTGGCATAAAGCCCCGGACCATCTGGCAACGCCTTCCGATACGCCTCGCGCACCTGCAACCGGTCAAACCATGCCGACAGCTTGGGAAACTGATCAATCTCGACAAAATGCCCGGCCATGTAAACCGCCTGCCCCACGCCAATATCAGCCGCCGAAAAGGACGACAGCAGATAATCCCCCGTCAATCCGGCCTCAACCGTGCGCAGGGTCTTGGCCAGTCGCTTGGCCTCCAATTGCATGATAATGGGCGAGCGCATGTGATCTTCATAAAGCGCCACATGCTGCTGAGTCAGAGCGGCCGTATGCTGACTGATCGTCTCAGCGAAATGGATCCAGTTCAGCCAGGCCGCGCGTTCCTCGTGGCCTGGGTCTCGACCCAGGGCCGCGTCAGGGAAACGCTCGCACAGATATTCCGCAATCGCCCCGCTTTCGGTCAATACCGCGCCATCAATCTCCAGCGTCGGCACCCGGCCCGTCGGGTTCAGCGACCGGTAAGGTTCCTCGCGCAACGTCTTGTCAAACGGATAGACCTGCAATTCAAAATCAACGCCGATCTCATACAGTAGCCACAGGCTGCGCATCGACCGGGTCTGATGACAATGATGCAACCGGATCATTCCACATCCTCCAGCGCGACCATCAAGGCACCGGCGGTCACCTGGTCCCCCGCCGCAACAGCGACCGATGCAACAACGCCATCTCTGGGCGCGCGCAGCACATGTTCCATCTTCATCGCCTCTAAGACAATCATCCGGTCGCCCTCTGCCACCGTCTGCCCGGTGGCGACGGCAACATCCCGCACCAGCCCCGGCATCGGGGCCAGCACCGTATCACCACCCAGACCGGCCCCGGCCCGATCCAGCGGATCGACAATATCGAATGTCAGCGTCTCCGTCCCGAACACAGTTACCCGGCTGCCATGCCGGATCGCGGGCAGACCCCAGTGATCACCATGGCGGACCAGCGTGATATCATCCTCCGCCACCGCCACGGCCACCCGATCAGGGCCAGTGATCGTCAACCACGCCGTCAGCGGCGCACCGGCATGGGCCAGCGCAATCTCGCGGCTCAGCGGCTGCCACAGGGTAAAGCCCGTCAGCGGCCCACCCCCGATATCAGCCGCCGTCACCGCCGCCACCGCAATATCCCGCAGAGCGGGATCCGGGGCCGCACAAAGCACGGCCTCCTCCCGCGCAATCAACCCGGTATCGACATCACCGGCGACAAAGCCCGGATCGCGCGACAACCGCCGCAGGAACCCCAGATTGGTCACCGTGCCCGCCACCTGCGTGGCATCCAAAGCTGACGACAATGACCGCAGCGCGGTCGCCCGATCCGGGCCATGCACGGTCACCTTGGCGATCATCGGATCATACCATGGCGAAATCTCCGACCCGGCCTCGACACCGCTGTCAATGCGGGCCACATCAGGAAACACCAGATGATCAATCGTGCCGGTCGCTGGCAAAAACCCCGCAGGCACATCCTCGGCATAAAGCCGGGCCTCAAAGGCGTGCCCGTTGACCCGCAGATCCTCCTGCCGGGTGGGCAATGGCTCTCCTGCCGCGACACGCAACTGCCATTCCACCAGATCAACGCCGGTGATCGCCTCGGTGACGGGATGTTCCACCTGCAACCGCGTGTTCATCTCCATGAACCAGAAACCATCCGTGCGCAGGCCGTCCGACCCATCCACAATAAACTCGATGGTCCCGGCCCCGGCATAGCCAATAGCCCTGGCCGCCGTCACCGCCGCATCGCCCATCGCCTGACGCACAGCATCGGTCATCCCCGGCGCAGGCGCCTCCTCGATCACTTTCTGATGACGGCGTTGCAGCGAACAATCCCGTTCGAACAAATGCACCGCATCGGTGCCATCCCCAAACACCTGCACCTCGATATGACGGGGCGAGGTGATGTATTTCTCGATCAGCACATCGGCATTGCCAAAGGCGGTGCGCGCCTCGGCCTGTGCCGACGCCAGCGCCTCGGCAAACCCTTTCGCGTCCTCGACCAGACGCATGCCCTTGCCGCCACCACCGGCGACAGCCTTGATCAGCACCGGATACCCGATCTGATCCGCCTCACCGGCCAGAAAATCCGGGTTCTGGTTTTCGCCATGATAGCCCGGCACAACCGGCACCCCGGCCTCATGCATCAGCGCCTTGGCGGCATCCTTCAGACCCATCGCGCGAATGGCCTTGGCGGACGGGCCGATAAACACCAGCCCCGCCGCCTCCACCGCCTCCACAAACTCAGGATTCTCCGACAGAAACCCGTAACCCGGATGGACCGCCTGCGCCCCGGTATCCAGGGCCGCCTGCACGATCAGATCGCCCCGCAAATAACTCTCCGCCACCGGCGCAGGACCCAGGCGCACCGCCTCATCCGCCTGCCGGACATGCAAGGCACCCGCATCAGCATCCGAATAAACCGCCACCGTGCGCACACCCATCGCACGTGCCGTCTGGATCACGCGGCAAGCAATCTCGCCCCGGTTGGCGATCAGGATTTTAGTGAACATTGCTTACCACCATGACCTTGCTTGATTGTGCGGCCCGGGCCCCGCGCCATCCCTGATCGTCGCGCCCCATCATATGAACAAATCCTTAACTGCCGGCCCCTTGGGGTCCGACGCTTTGCCGACGCAAATCCGACGCAACGCCGACAGCCATTTTCGCCCCGAAACCATCACATCCGGAACACGCCGAAACGTGTCTCCTCGATTGGGGCATTCAGCGCGGCAGAGAGTGACAGCGCCAGCACCTCGCGCGATTTGCGCGGGTCGATCACCCCGTCATCCCACAGCCGGGCAGACGCATAAAGCGGGTGCGACTGTTCAGCGAACATATCAATCGTGGGCTGTTTGAACGCCGCCTCTTCCTCGGCCGACCATTCGCCACCGCCACGCTCGATCGCGTCGCGTTTGACCGTCGCCAGCACGCCCGCCGCCTGTTCGCCGCCCATGACGCTGATCCGGGACGTCGGCCACGACCACATGAACTCCGGGCTATAAGCTCTTCCAGACATGCCATAATTCCCGGCACCAAACGACCCTCCGACAACCATCGTGATCTTGGGCACCTTCGTTGTGGCGACCGCGGTCACCATCTTGGCCCCGTGCCGCGCGATCCCTTCATTCTCGTATTTCTGCCCCACCATGAACCCGGTGATGTTCTGCAGGAAAACCAAAGGGATACGGCGCTGACTGCACAGCTCCACAAAATGCGCACCCTTCTGGGCACTCTCGGAAAACAGCACGCCGTTATTGGCGACAATCCCGCAGGGCCAGCCATCAATATGGGCAAATCCACAGACCAGCGTCTCACCAAACCGGGCCTTGAATTCATCAAAGCGCGAGCCATCCACGACCCTGCGGATCACCTCGCGAATGTCATAAGGTGTGCGCAGATCGGCGGGGACCACATCGAACAAACTGTCCGGATCAAGCGCCGGAGGTTCCGGCGTCAACCGCTTGATTTCCAAAACCTTCTGCCGCGAACATGACGCAACTGCCTGCCGGGCCAACGCCAGCGCATGGGCATCATCCTCGGCCAGGTAATCGGCCACGCCGGACAGGCGCGTATGCACATCTCCGCCGCCCAGATCCTCGGCTGAAACCACCTCACCCGTTGCCGCCTTCACCAGCGGCGGCCCCGCCAGAAAGATCGTGCCCTGTTCCTTGACGATAATCGACACGTCGGCCATCGCAGGCACATAGGCCCCGCCCGCCGTACAGGACCCCATAACCACAGCAATCTGGGGAATACCCTTGGCCGACATCTGCGCCTGATTATAGAAAATCCGGCCAAAGTGATCGCGGTCCGGAAACACCTCATCCTGATTGGGCAGGTTGGCCCCCCCGCTATCGACCAGATAGACACACGGCAGATGACAGGCCTCTGCAATCTCCTGCGCGCGCAGATGCTTCTTGACGGTCATCGGATAATAGGTGCCACCTTTCACCGTGGCATCGTTGCAAACGACCATGACCTCAACGCCATTCACCCGGCCCACGCCAGCAATCACACCAGCACAGGGGGCAGCGCCATCATACATGCCATGGGCGGCGGTCGCGCCCACCTCCAGAAACGGCGAACCGGGGTCGAGCAAGCCCGCCACCCTGTCACGGGGCAGCATCTTGCCGCGGCTGACATGGCGCGCGCGGGATTTTTCGCCCCCGCCCGCTGCGGCAAGGGCGGCGGCATTCTGCACATCCGCCAAGGCGGACAGATGCTGATCTCGGGCAGACTGGATGTTCATTTCGTTCAAAGTCCACGCTCCAGGAAAATGGTTTGTTCAGCCGTGGTCCGCATGAGGCATTCGGCAAATGCTGGTGATCGGCCGGTTCCCTCGCCCCACGCCGCGAATACAGCGTCACAGCGCGCATCACGATAGCCAATCCAAGCTCGCTGCAGCCTGAGCAACGCGCCGGCCAGCGCCGGGTCACTCTCCTGCGCCGCGCTCATCTGTTCTTGGTAGACAGCGTTCAGCCGTGCGTCCCAGAAAACGCCTTCTTCACTGTAGCAAATGGATTCAACATACGATCCGCCCCCGTCAGCCATGCACGATCTGGCGGATGCCCCGATGCAATCCTGTCTCTCGCCGATCACGACAGCTTCCTGCAAGCAGCTTTCCGTCGCTAGATCGCTATATGATGGACCTTCAGCCGCCACCGGCCCGGCCATAAGCAGAAAGAAAATCACATTTTTCATCCCCGATACTCCGGGTTCTCAAAATCAAACCGAGTGCCCGCCTTCCAGGCCTCGCGGTCGTTGCCCTTATTGGGGATACCGCCTTCCAGCATCTTGGCCAGATGCATCAGGTTCCATGTCATGATGGTCGTGTTGCGCTGGGTGAACTCATTGTCGAAGCCAACCCGTTTGCCATCCACCTCGTCACCATAAGACGGCCCCGGACCGGCCTCGCCGATCCAGCCGCAATCAGCCTGCGGCGGGATGGTATAGCCCAGATGCGACAGGGCATAGCCAATGGTCATCGCCGCATGTTTGATCCCGTCTTCATTGCCGGTGATCACGCAACCGCCAACCTTGCCGTAATAGACCGACTGACCCTTGTCGTTCAGCACGCCGGACATGCCATAAAGCCGCTCAATCAGCACCCGGCAGACGCTGCTTTCCTCGCCCAGCCAAAGGGGCGTGCCGACGACCAGTATATTAGCCGCCTTGACCTTCTCCCACAGCGTGGGCCAGTCGTCGCCGTCCCAGCCATGTTCCGTCATATCGGGGTAGATACCGGGCGGGATATCGTGGGACAGCATATGCACATGCTCCACCTGCACCCCGTTCTTTGCCATGATATTCGCACTGGCATTGAGCAGCAGCTTGGTATGGCTCTCATCGGGCTTCTTCTTCAGCGATGTGTTGATGAACAACGCCTTCAGGCTTGAAAAATCACTCATGTGGCAGGCTCCTCCGTCCGCGCAAATGGGATGGACTCACCACGCGGGCCGACCAGATAGGTTGTGATAATTCCATTAGGATGGGTACAGTTGATCACCATGCGGACCGCCTCATCAGGATGGATCGTGGCGGCGCAATCGGTCGGCTTCGCCCCGTCACCAGCGTTGGCGACATAAGCGGCGGCATAACGATTGATGATCTCGGTTTCGGTCGGAACATCGCCAGCCCGAAGACCCAGATAGGCTGCAAAGACGACCAGCGCGCCCAGTGGCAGAAAAAGCATACTCCGCTTCACGCTGCCACCTTTGCGATTGATCCGAATCGCATTGTTGAACTAACGACGCAGCCACCGAAAAATCGATCTGTGAGGGTGTCATGTTTATGAGACCGCCAAATCCCAAGCGACCCTATACCGCAACGCAGTGAGCTTTGCGGGGCGCTGCCCCTCACCCTTTTCCCATCTGAACGAAAGGCCCGCGCATGCCGTGGGTTGGATCGATGTATATCCGCTTTATCTCGCCTCATTGGGCGGCCGAAGCTCGGACTTATTCCGGCTTCTTTGGCCCGGCCTACGCTTGTCGGTGGTCCCGGAAGACGCCTGACTGGATCGCCGACGAATTGTCGCGCGAATTGTCGTGGTTTTCCGACCGGCTGAACGTGCCCGAACGACTGTACAAAGCCACCGGGCGCGGCACCCGAAACGGCGTCTGCTGGTTTCGCGATACCGCCGCCGAGCATATCAGCCGGGCGCGCTACGTCTGCTGGTTGCTGGGTGAGGCTGGCGTGCGCATGGCCGAATTGCGTTCGCGGCGCCCTGGCACTGTGCTGTGGCGCGACGATCACCAAATCGTTGCCCTTGCCGAACGTGACGCGCGGCATCAGGTACGCGCCTGAACACATGGCGCAGCGGGTCATCTCTCTGCGTCCAACCAAGGCAGGCCATGCCGGCGAGAACGAATATCTCCCGTCCATCGCCAGAAATCTATCGGTGCAGACTGATGGCCTTTGGCGGATCATTGGGCCACTCGTTGCTTGAGGTCGTACATCCTGATCGTGCTCCGCGCCGTTTCGCGCAGCAGACACAGCGTGTTTGCCAGCTCGGTCTTTCCTGCGCTGTTTTCCGGTAGACTTTCGAAATCACACTGGCGGTCCATTTCAACCGTTGCAGCGCTGTTCATCTGGTCCAATTGGTCAAGACACGCATCCAAAGAAGGCTCACATGGGTCATCGGTCGACATGGACGCACGGATCGCGCCGGCGACTGCGGCCGTTTCTTCGCGCAGCAATTCGCGCCATGCCGAAACTTCGGCGGTCGCGCAGGGCAGGACGCTTTCATCAGGGGACAATTCGGTTTGACCTATACAGGTCTGCGTGATGGTACCCATGCAACCATATTTTTCCTCACGTGAAATGGCGCCCTTATAACAGGCGCGCAGATCGGATCGCACATCAGACGAAAGACCTTGCGCCACAGCCGGTTGCATCGAAAACAAGCCTGAAGCGGCCAGAATTATGGCCAGATGGCGCAACCTCACCCCATCGCCCCCATCAGCTCCCGGCCTACCAGCATCCGGCGGATTTCCGATGTCCCCGCCCCGATTTCCATCAGCTTGGCGTCGCGGAAGATGCGTGCCACTGGCGCGTCATTCAGGAATCCGGCACCGCCCATTGCCTGCACCGCCTGATGCGCCTGTTTCATGGCTTCTTCGGACGCATAGAGACAACAAGCTGCCGCATCCTGCCGCGTCACCGTGCCTCGGTCACAGGCGCGCGCGACCTCGTAGACGTAAGCCCGCGCCGAGTTCATCGCCGTATACATATCGGCGATCTTGCCTTGCATCAGCTGGAAGTTTCCGATCGGTTCACCGAACTGTTTGCGGCTGGAAATATACGGCATCACCTCGTCCAGACAGGCGGCCATGATACCCAGACCAATGCCCGCCAGCACCACACGCTCATAGTCCAGACCGGACATCAGGACGCGGACCCCCCTGCCTTCCTCACCCAGCACGTTGTCGAACGGGACCTGCACATCGTCAAAGACCAGCTCTGCCGTATTTGACCCGCGCATGCCCAGCTTGTCGAAATGGGGGGACGTGCTGAAACCCGTCATCTCCTTTTCGATCAGAAACGCTGTGATCCCCTTGGACCCCGCATCAGGGTCAGTCTTGGCATAAACCACCAGCGTATCGGCATCCGGTCCGTTGGTGATCCAGTATTTGTTGCCGTTCAGTCGGTAATGATCGTTGCGCTTTTCGGCCCGCAAGGACATCGACACCACGTCAGACCCGGCACCGGCCTCTGACATGGCCAGGGCGCCCACATGTTCACCAGAAATCAGCCGGGGCAGATATTTCGCCTTTTGTTCATCATTTCCGTTCAGCTTGATCTGGTTCACACAAAGATTGGAATGAGCCCCGTAAGATAATGAGACAGAGGCGCTTGCGCGCGCGATTTCTTCGATGGCGACTGTATGCGCGAGGTAAGACATGCCTGCCCCGCCGTATTCTTCGTCCACGGTGACGCCCAGCAGACCCAGTTCGCCCATTTCGGGCCACAGTTCTGGCGGGAAGGTGTTAGAGCGATCAATCTCGGCAGCCATCGGCTTGACCCGCTCCTGTGCCCAGGCATGCACCATATCGCGCAGGGCGTTCACATCCTCACCCAGATCAAAGGTCATTGAGGCGTGAAACATGGGCTCGCTCCGGTTTTAATTGAACGCTTGTTCATTTATAGATGGATTTTTTCCACCCTGTCGAGTCATTTATGCCGACGCTTTCGTCGCGAGGGAACGGAAACCTGATTGCTGCGTTATCGCGTTATGAAGCAGTTTATACTCTCCGCCATCATCACCCTCCTTCCTGCCGCCGCCATCGCCGATAAGGTGGGTCGCGTTGGTGTTGACTGGGTCGGCAACGACATCATCATCGAAGCCATCAACGACCCCGATGTCGAAGGTGTCACCTGCCACATCGCCTATTTCGAACGGTCCTTTTTTGATCGGATCTCCAACGGCAACTGGTTCGAAGACCCGTCAAATGCCTCCATCGACTGTCGTCAGACCGGACCGATCCGGATCGGCAATATCGACCGCAGCCGCAATGGCGAAAACGTGTTCCGCGAACGGCAGTCGATCATCCTGAAATCCTTGCGCGTGAAACGGATTTTTGACGAGGAAAACGACGTTCTGATCTATCTGGCCCATGCAAGTGAATTGACCCAAGGGTCGGCCAAGATGTCGATTTCGACAATCCCGCTGTACACGCCGGGCGGCTGATCATTCAGCCGCAGCCAGGCCCTGATAGACCGCGCCAACCTCTGCGCGAATGATGCGGGCGATCAATGCACAATCGTCCAGAGTAAGGGTCAGCGGCAGCCGCATATCGACAATTCCTGCCAGCACCCGGTCAGACGCGGGCATCGGCTCTGACGGGGCATAGCGCCAGCTGTCATAGCGTGATGTGAACCCGCTGGGTTCGGCCCCGCCGAACCATTTCAGCTCAACCCCCCGCGCCTTGCAGCGCCCGATCACATCGGCCACGGCATCCGCCGACCAATCCAGCAGCAGAAACTGGAAAGACGACGCCACGAACTGTTCCTTCGCGGGCCGATCAATCAACCGCAGCCCCGGCACATCGCGCAACCCATCCTCGACCACGCGGTAACGCGCATTCCACGCCGCACACTGATCCCTCAACCGGCGCAACTGCGGGCGCAGGATGGCCGCCCGCAGATTATCCATCCGGCCCGAGATGTTGGGTGTTTCGTATTTGATCTGCGCGAATACCTCTGGCCGCGGCGCGGCGCGGTGTTTGTCAAACAGCATGTAACTGCCCGACAGCATAATCGCCCGCGCCATGCTTTCGGCATCGTCAGTGACCAGAAAACCGCCCTCGCCCGAATTCATATGCTTGTAGGTCTGGGTGGAATAGCAGCCAAACCGCCCCCAGCGGCCACTGGGCACATTATCCCAGGCCGCCCCCATCGTATGCGCGCAATCCTCAATCACCATCACACCTGCGGCATCGCAAAGCGCCATCAGCCGTTCCATATCGCAGATATGGCCGCGCATATGGCTCAAGAGCAGCACCTTGGCCTGATCCAGCTTGACCGCCAGATCATCCAGATCAATCACCAGATCCTCGGTCACGCCAACGAACACCGGCACACCGCCCACGGCCGCAATCGCCCCCGGCACCGGGGCCAGCGTAAAGGCATTGGTCAGCACCCTGTCGCCATGTTTGACACCGGCGGCGCGCAACGCGGTCGTCATGGCATAACCGCCAGACGCGACGGCAAGGCAATACTTTGCCCCAACCTCTGCTGCAAATTCCTCTTCCAACAGCGCCGCCTCTGCGATCTCGGCACCGGCCGTATTATACCGGTGCAATCGCCCATGCTGCATCACAGCCAGGGCCGCCGCGATCCCATCCTCGGGAATCGGTTCCTGCTGGGTGAAACTGCCTTTGAAAACCTCTGTCATACCGCGATTGTGTGGGGCTGATGCCCCCGCGTCAATGGGACGATGCACAGCGTTTGATTTCGCCAAAACATCCGTTCAGCGAAGCTGCTGTCAGCCGATCAGGCGCGCCACCACATCATGCAGTTCGCCATAGCTGTCGATGGTCGCGTCCGACTCCAGCGCCAGCACATCCTCGCGGCCCGGACCAAACGTCACCAGCACCGAAGGCACACCGGCATTGCGGGACGTATCGCGGTCCGTCGCCGTATCCCCAACCAGCAGCGACCGGCGCGGATCACCCCCGGCGCGGCGCACCGCCTCGAAATGGTGTTCGGGGTCCGGTTTGCGCACCGGCAAGGTATCGGCCCCGATCAGCGAGGCGAAATCGGTGCGCACCCCAAGGCTGCGCATCAGCATCTCGGCCAGCCCTTCGGGTTTGTTGGTGGCAATCCCCACCGCATACCCGTCACGTTTCAGCCGGGCGACAGCCTCCATCGCACCGGGATACAGCGTGGTATGCGTGTCGATATCATCAGCATAGGCGGCCAGCAGGATCGGATATTGGCGATCCACCTCGTCCGCGCCAAAACCATCGACCCGCGAAAACCCCAGCTTCAGCATTGCCCGCCCGCCGCGCAACGCTGTCGCGGCATCACGCACCGGATCCAGCAGATCCCCCAGTCCCAACCCCCGAAAACAGGTATTGGCCGCCGCAATCAGATCGCCACTGGTATCGGCCAAAGTGCCATCAAGATCGAAAATCACCGTACGCATGCCTGTCCCCTCATGGCTCCCCCTTTCTGTAACGATGCGTAAACTGATGTGAACCCCCAACTCTTGTGATAATCAAAAAGCCCGGTAGAAGCGGGTCAACAAAAGCATAAGGCGCAGTAATGGCAGTGGCATTGATTATTCTGGGTGCGGGCATGGGAACACGGATGAATTCCGACATGCCCAAGGTGCTGCACCCGATCGCAGGCGCGCCGATGCTGGTCCATGCGATGGCCTCTGGCGCGGCGCTTGATCCGGACCGGACTGTCGTAGTTGCAGGCCATGGCGCGGCAGCCGTGGAAAAGGCCGCCAAATCCTATGATCCAGACGCCATCGTGACCGTCCAGACCGAACAGCTGGGCACTGCCCACGCCGTGGCACAGGCCCGCGATGCGCTGGCGGATTTCGATGGCGATGCCATCGTTCTGTACGGCGACACCCCTTTCATCCAACCCGAAACGCTGGCCGCAATGACAGCCGCAAGGCTGACCCACGATATCGTCGTTCTGGGGTTCAACGCCGACGATCCGGGCCACTACGGGCGGCTGATCCTGCAGGCGGATCAGCTTGACCGGATCGTCGAATTCAAGGATGCAACAGATGACGAACGCGCCGTAACCCTTTGCAACAGCGGCGTAATCGCGGCCAATGCAGCAACCCTCTTCGACCTTATTGATGCAGTCGGCAACAACAATGCGGCTGGCGAATACTACCTAACCGACATCATCGGCATCGCCCGCGCCCGCGGCCTGACCGCCACAGTCGTGCGCTGTGCAGAGGCTGAGACGATGGGCATCAACTCCCGCGCTGAACTGGCCATCGCCGAAGCCACGTTTCAGGACCGCGCGCGCAAGGCCGCGATGGGTGACGGCGTCACCCTCACTGCCCCTGACACCGTGCATTTCGCCTATGACACCGTGGTCGGGCGCGACACGATCATCGAACCCAACGTGGTCTTTGGCCCGGGCGTCACCATCGAATCCGGCGCCACGATACGGGCCTTCTCGCATCTCGAAGGCTGCCATGTGTCGCGCGGCGCGGTGGTCGGCCCTTATGCCCGTCTGCGCCCCGGCGCCGAACTGGCGGAAGACGTCAAGGTCGGCAATTTCGTCGAAATCAAGAATGCGCAGATCGCCGAAGGGGCCAAGGTCAACCACCTGTCCTATATCGGCGACGCCGATGTCGGCGCGCGCAGCAATATCGGCGCGGGGACCATCACCTGCAACTATGACGGCGTCTTCAAACACAAGACGATCATCGGCGCGGATACCTTCATCGGGTCCAACACCATGCTGGTGGCACCCGTCACCGTGGGTGACGCCGCCATGACCGGCAGCGGATCGGTCATCACCCGCGACGTACCCCCCGGCGATCTGGCCGTGGCACGGGCGCGGCAGGACAACAAGGCAGGCTTTGCCACGCGCCTGTTCGACAAACTAAGAGCCAAGAAAGCAAAAGGATCCTGATATGTGCGGTATTGTTGGCGTTCTGGGCAATCACGAAGCCGCCCCCATTCTGGTCGAGGCGCTAAAACGGCTCGAATATCGCGGCTATGACAGCGCCGGGATCGCAACCATCAACAACCTCCGGCTCGACCGGCGGCGGGCGGTCGGCAAACTGGTCAATCTCAGCGATTTGCTCGTGCACGACCCCCTGCCCGGCAAGGCCGGGATCGGCCACACCCGCTGGGCCACCCATGGCGCGCCCAATGTGGGCAACGCTCACCCCCACCGGGCGGGCGGCGTGGCCGTCGTCCATAACGGGATCATCGAAAACTTCCGCGAACTCCGCGCGTTTCTGGCGGAAAAGGGGATCGGCTTCGAGACCGACACCGACACCGAAACCGTCGCCCTGCTGGCGCAGTACTACATCGATCAGGGGCTCGGCCCACGCGATGCGGCAGCGCAGACCATAGCGCGGCTCGAAGGGGCCTATGCGCTCTGCTTTCTCTTCGACGGCGAAGACGATCTGCTGATCGCCGCCCGCAAAGGCTCCCCCCTCGCCATCGGCCATGGCGACGGTGAAATGTTCGTGGGCTCCGACGCCATCGCCTTAGCCCCGATGACCGACCGGATCACCTATCTCGAAGAAGGCGACTGGGCCGTCGTCACCCGCACATCTGTCGAAATCCGCGACCGCGAAGGCAACATCGCCAACCGCGCGCTTAAGGTGATCCAGATCGACACCGCCCAGGTCGACAAGGCGGGCTACAAACACTTCATGGCCAAGGAAATCGCCGAACAGCCGACCGTGCTGCAAGGCGCGCTGGCCCATTACATCAACGCCGACGGCACCGCCGTCACCCTGCCCGACCCCGGCCTTGATTTCACGAAAATCGAACGGCTGACCATGGTCGCCTGCGGCACCGCGTTCTATGCATGCCTTGTTGCGAAATACTGGTTCGAACAGATCGCCGGTATTCCGGTCGAGGTCGATGTCGCATCAGAATTCCGCTACCGCGAACCGCCCGTCACATCCGGCACAGTCGCCCTTTTCGTCAGCCAGTCGGGAGAGACCGCCGACACGCTCGCCGCCCTGCGCTACATGGATGGCAAGGCCGACAAAATCGTGTCGGTCGTCAACGTCCCCGAAAGCTCCATCGCGCGCGAAAGCGACCTGCCCTTGGCGATCCTCGCAGGCACCGAAATCGGCGTCGCCTCGACCAAGGCCTTCACCTGCCAGCTGACCACGCTCGCCATTCTGGTCCTGCACGCGGCGCATGTGCGCGGTCGGATCAGCGACACCGAATTGGCCGACAAGCTCTCCGCCCTGCGCGCGATGCCGGGCATTCTGAACCTCGCCTTGGGGATTGAAGAGAAGTCCAGCAGCGTCTCGCGCAAACTGGCCGAAGCACGCGACATCCTGTTCCTGGGGCGCGGCGCGATGTACCCGCTTGCTCTCGAAGGGGCGCTAAAACTCAAAGAAATCAGCTATATACATGCCGAAGCTTACGCATCCGGCGAGCTCAAACACGGGCCCATCGCGCTGGTCGACAAACACGTGCCCGTCATCGTTATGGCCCCCCGCGACGCGCTGTTCGACAAGACAGTGTCGAACATGCAAGAGGTCATGGCACGCGGCGGCAAGGTCCTCCTCATCACCGACCGGCAAGGCGCGAAAGAAGCCGGCGACGGCGTCTGGGACACGATCTTGATGCCCGAAATCGACCCCTTCCTCGCCCCGATCCTCTATGCGGTCCCAGCCCAGTTACTGGCCTACCACACGGCCATCGCCAAAGGCACGGACGTGGACCAGCCCCGCAACCTCGCCAAATCGGTAACGGTCGAGTGACGCCAAAACAGGCCACCGCCCTGCTCCGCGCTGCGGGCGACCCGGCGAAAGCGGCCGAAATGCATCGCTACCACAAGGTCGACCGCCCTTATCTGGGCGTCGCCAATCCGCAGATCGACGCCTTCGTTAAGGAATGGCGGGCGGCGACCGACCTCGACACGCGGCTCGCACTCGCGCGTGGCCTCTGGAAAGGCAACACCCATGAAGGGCGCATCGCTGCGGCCAAACTGCTGACGCAAGCCCGCATTCGCCCGGATGATCAGGGCGCATGGGATCTGATCACCTCATGGGTCCCCGATTTCGACGCATGGGCCATCGCCGATCACGCCAGCATCGCCGGGCAGAAACGGCTGGTCGCCGACCCCACGCGTCTCGACATGGTCGAGACATGGACAACATCAGACCACATGTGGACCCGGCGGGCCGCGCTTGTCATGACGCTCCCCTGGACCAAACAGAATCACCCCAAACCAGATGAACTGGCCATCCGCGACCGCATCCTCGGCTGGGCGGCCAGCTATGTCACCGACCACGACTGGTTCATCCAGAAAGCCATCGCCTGGTGGCTGCGCGAACTCTCAAAGCACGACCCGGCACGGGTGCGCACCTTTCTGGACACCCATGCAGACGCAATGAAACCCTTCGCCGCAAAAGAGGCGGGACGGAAACTCCCGTTAGATGGGTCTTGACCCATCCTACCTTGCGAAAACAGAAATCTCCGGCAGACCCGTCAGCGGCGCATCCAGCAACCGCATCGCCGCCAGACTGATCTGGCTCCCCGATCCGGTAGCACCGCCAGACGGGCGCAACTCGATATTGATCGACTTGCCCTGATACTCCACGCGGCCCTCGGTCAGCGTCGTGACCAACGGTGTCTTCAGCCAAATCCCCGGCTCGGTGGGCGGACCCAGCGACGCGATCGTTGTGCCCAAACTCTGCTCGGCACTTGATACTTCCACCGCCGTAGCCTCGGCCCGGTCCTCGTCTGTCGTGGTGTCAAACTGTTCCACCGTTGTGGCATTGGTTGGCGGTGGCGGTGGCGGCGTAGGGTCCAGCGTCGGGGCCGGAACTGCAGCTTCGACAGGGCTACCCCCAGAGGTGCCAAACAGGCCTTGCATGGATGGCGACGCGCAACCAGCAAGCGCAAAAAGCGGAAGGATCAAAAGGGCGTGTTTCATAAACCAGACGTTATGTGCGACCGCTCTGTCATTCAATAGCAGGCTTGCCGCTTGCGCAGCCGCGCGCCCATCCTTAACGTGGCCGCATGACTGCCCCATTGATTGATCCTTTCGCCCGCGCCATCGAATATCTGCGCGTCTCGGTCACAGACCGCTGCGATTTCCGCTGCGTCTATTGTATGTCCGAAAACATGACGTTCCTGCCGAAAAAGGAACTGCTGACGCTGGAAGAGCTGGACCGCATGTGTTCCGCCTTCATCCGGCTTGGGGTGAAAAAGCTGCGGATCACCGGGGGCGAACCGCTGGTGCGGCGTGATATCATGACATTCTTCCGCGCCATGTCGCGACATCTGGACAGCGGCGCGCTGCGCGAACTGACGCTCACCACCAATGGCAGCCAACTTGAAAAATTCGCCGACGATCTTTTTTCGGCAGGCGTGCGGCGCATCAACGTCTCGCTTGATACATTGAATGAGGCAAAATTCGCCCAGATCACCCGCTGGGGCCGCCTGCCCCAGGTCCTGCGCGGGATCGACGCGGCACAAAAGGCCGGGCTGCGGGTCAAGATCAACACCGTCGCCCTACAAGGCTTCAACGAAGACGAACTGTTCGATCTGACCGACTGGTGCGCCTCACGCGACATCGACCTGACATTCATCGAGGTCATGCCAATGGGCGACCTCGGCAATGAGGATCGGCTGGGCCAGTACTGGTCGCTCAAGGACCTGCGCGCACGCCTGGAAACCCGGTCCCCCCTCACCGATCTGCCGGAAAACACCGGCGGCCCGGCCCGCTATGTGCGCATGGATAGTACCGGGCAGAAAATCGGCTTCATCACCCCGCTGTCCCATAATTTCTGCGAAAGCTGCAACCGGGTGCGGATCACCTGCACCGGCGAAATCTACACCTGTCTGGGTCAGGAAGGCCATTCCGACCTGCGCGACCCCCTACGCGCGTCAGAGGCCGACGCCGAACTCGAAACCGCCATCCGCGCCGCCATCGCGCTCAAACCCAAAGGCCACGATTTCGACTATTCGCGCCAGCAGGTCGACGGACAAGTCAGCCGGCATATGTCGCATACAGGCGGCTAGCCCCGCAAAGCCTACTCCACGGGGATAGGCAAAACATAAGCGGATCCAGCCCGAGGACCCTGACGATCATCCATGCTGATCGCAATTGCCAGTTTATTAGATGCAAGGGCAGTCGACACGTCGTAAGGCGACCCCTCCGCCGCTTGATTGATGAGGGTATGGCGCTCCACAAGTTCGCCGGTGTCGAGTTTGAACATCAGCACCTCGGCCTTGAAAGGGCCACTGCCCTGCCCGCCACCGAAATAGGCGCTGACAACGGCATGATCACGGCTCAGGCTGATCCCTTCTCCAAAGCAGGTAAAACCCTCTGCCTCCTCAGGATGAACAAAGACCCCACGCTGCTCACCCGTCTGGACATCAAACAGATAGGCCGCGCCACCAGGATGGTCATCATCACCACAGGCACCGATCAGCAGGTTCTCACCTGCTAGCGCGATTTCTTCCCCGAAATTGTCATAACCGGCTGGTGTCGGGTTGGGGATCGTCCGCAACAAATCACCCGACGCGGTATCAAAGACAAAGACAGCACCAACCTGTCCGTCCAAACTGGCCGAGACGACAGCCAGTCTATCGGCGACAGCAACCGCATCGCCAAAACCTGCATCGCTTGAATCATCGGGCATCTCAAAAGTCTGCAAATGTGCTCCGCTTTCAACATCAAACAAAAACGCCTGACCTGCCGCGCCGGATTTTGGCGCGCCAATTAATGCGTATCTTTCCGAAAGAGCGACGGCATTGCCAAAATTTGTCGATCCGTCATCCACCGGGTTGGTGAACTTGTGCAGCCTGTCGCCAGTCGCATTGTCGAAAACATATGCCGCCCCGGCGAAGCTTTCGAATACGCCAGCCGGATCATCGCCATAACCACCAACAAGGCTCAACCCATTGGCGGCAGCGACCGAAAAACCGATCAACCCGATAGGACCCGGCGCTTCACCTTCAAGGACGTGAACCAAATCACCGGTTGCACCATCGAACAGATAGGCAAGGCCCGTTTCAACGCGTTCTTCATCACGCGCAAGCGGGGCACCTACAAGAACCTGATCGCCTGCAATGGCCACAGACCGGCCAAATTCACCACCACCGCGTTCATCAAAGAACGGGTTGTCGATCATCAGCATTTCGTCGGATTGACCCAACACCGGGCCACTCAATATCAGGCAAGCTGCGCTCGCCAAAACCGTCAATCGACATAGCGACATCATGTATACTTCTCTTTGAAACATAAAATTGCAGGGATGCATCTGCCCTAGTTTGCCGCAGGCATCCGCTGCTCCACAATCTCGGCCCACCAGGAACATCCCGCCGGGATTGCCTCATCATTGAAATCATATTCCGGGTGATGCACTGACGCCGTGTCACCGTTGCCGACCAGAATATAGGCCCCCGGACGCTCTTCCAGCATAAAGGCGAAATCCTCGCCGCCCATCACCAGCGGCGCATATTCACAATCGCCAGACACCGACTTTGCGACATCTGCAGCAAAGGCCGTCTGGTCCTCATGGTTCACCATGCAGGGATAGCCGCGATAATAGGTCACCTCTGCAGTCGCCCCAAAACTGGCAGCAACCCCGGTGCAAATGGCCTTCAGACGGTCCTCGGCCAGATCGCGCATCTCTGGTGACATGGTACGCACTGTGCCTTTCATATCGACCCGTTGGGCAATCACGTTGAACGCCTTTGATGACGATTCAATCGACGTGACCGACACCACAATCTGATCTACAGGGTCAGCATTGCGGCTGGCAATAGATTGCAGCGCAGTGATCACATGGGCTGCAACTAGGGTCGAATCCACCGTCTCATGCGGCTTGGCGGCATGGCCCCCCTTGCCCTCAATCGTGATGTCGAACTGATCGGTCGCGGCAAAGAACGCACCGGGACGGATCGCGAATGTGCCAGCCGGGCGCCCTGGCCAGTTATGCATGCCGTACACTTCCTGAATGCCAAACCGCTCCATCATGCCGTCTTCGCACATCTCGCGGCCACCACCGCCGCCCTCTTCGGCCGGTTGAAAGATCACCACCACCTTGCCATCGAAATTCCGGGTCTCTGACAGGTATTTCGCAGCCCCCAGCAACATTGCGGTGTGGCCGTCATGGCCGCAGGCATGCATAGCGCCATCCACCTTGGATTTGTAATCCAGACCGGTCTGTTCATGGATCGGCAGGGCATCCATATCCGCGCGCAGGCCAATCACCTTGCCCGAACTGTCCGACTTGCCATTGATCACCCCCACAACACCGGTGCGGCCAATGCCGGTGACAATCTCGTCACATCCAAACTCCTTCAGCTTGTCGGCCACCATGGCCGAGGTGCGGTGCGTCTCGAACAGGATCTCGGGATTTTCATGCAGGTCACGTCGCCATGCGGTGATTTCGGGCAGCAGTTCAGCAAAGCGGTTTTTGACGGGCATGGCATCCTCTGGGGTTTGATCGGTCTAAGCCCAACATAGACCAGTTTGCGCGCGTTGCTAGAGGCTGGGTCCTGACACCAGCCGACTACCATCCGAAAAGCGCGACAACCGAAACCGGGTCAGGTCATGGCCCGGGTCCTGCCCTGTGGCCAGCCGGGCTGCGATGCGCCCCATGGCAGGCCCGATGCCAAAGCCATGCCCGCTCATCCCCGTGCAGATCGTCAGACCCGGCAGCGCATCGCTGCGATCCACCACGGGCACCACATCAGGCATGGTATCGATCATCCCCGCCCAGGCGGTCCTGATCGTCGTCGGGCCCAGATCGGGAAAGGTGGCGCTGAACCCACGCGCCAGTTCCGCAACCTTGGCCGCGCGCGGGGTCGGGTTCAGGATGCGCATCCGCTCAAACGGGCTGACGGCATCGCCCGACCATCGCCGTGGCGTCCCCCACGCATCGGGATAGCCTTGCGGCGCGGCAGGCAGAATGCGGGTACCCAACGGATCCCGGATCAGTTGCGGAACGAACCTGCGAAACGCACGCAAGGCATCGGGGCCCACGAACAATTCATGATAATCCGCCGCCGCCAGCGTATAGCCGCCATCGCTGCGGCGTCGCCAAGCCAGCGTGCGGTCCACGGCACCGCCAGCATAGATATCCGGCATTGGGTCGGTCTGCGCCACCGTCGCCCTGACCGAAAGCTGCGGAATGCTGACACCATGACGACGCAGCAACAGCGATGACCATGCCCCACCTGCCAGCACCACAGCCCCGGCGCGGATCCGGCCTTTTTCGGTGATCACACCTGTCACCCGCCCGGCCTCGATATCCAGCAGGCGCACCGCGCAATCCTCCACGATCACGGCCCCTGCCCGTTCCGCCGCCCTGGCGCAGGCGGGGACAGTCACCCAAGGCTCGGCGCGCATATCGGTGGATGTATATAAAGCACCGGCCCAGCGGGCCGCGGCGGCGGGCATCATCGCGGCGATCTCGGACGCCGACACAATTCGACTGGTCAGCTGATAAGCCGCGGCATCGTCAAGCCACCGCTGATACCCGGCCAGATCGTCCTGGCTGTTCGCCAGATACAGCGTGCCGGTCTGCTTCAGCCCGATATCACCAGCGGTCTCTGCAATGGCGGGCCACATCCGCAGCGCCTCAAGAACAATGGGCAATTCAGCCAGATCGCGGCCTTGCGCGCGAATCCAACCCCAATTGCGCGACGATTGTTCGCCCGCGATCCGGCCTTTTTCCAGCAACACCACACGGCTGCCTGATCGGGCCAGTTCCCAGGCGGTCATCACACCGATGATACCGCCACCAATCACAACAACATCGGTCGATGCAGGCAGGTCGGGCGTGAAGGCCGCCGGTTGCCCGGCATGGATCGGGAACATCACTCTGCCAGCATGTCCACCAGTCTGCCAATAAACGCCTCGCCCTGCCGGAATTGATCTACGGTGATGAATTCATTGGGCTGATGGGCCTGCGCAATATCACCGGGGCCACAAATGACAGCGGAATAGCCGCGTTCCTGAAACTGCCCGGCCTCGGTGCCGTAACTGACGACATGGCTGGCATTGTCACCAGTCAGACGGCGGATCATGGCCTCGGCCTGGCCATCATCTTCAGGGCGTAGGCCGGGGACGCTGAAATACTGTTCCGCGGTAATACCCGCCTCTGGCCGAACGGCTTTCATCTCGGTTTCGATCTCGGCCACTTTTTCCATGAAACGGGCCTGCCATGCGCCAATATCCTCACCGGGTACGATGCGGAAATCGAAACCGAAATAGCAATCCTTGGCGGTGATGTTGTGGGCGGTGCCCCCGCTGATCGTGCCAATGTGCAACGTCGTATAAGGGGGCACAAAATCCGCAGCCAGATCAGACGGGGTCTTGGCTGCGTTTTCGGCATTCACCTCATTGGCCCAGTTGATCAGCTTGGCGGCCATCATGATCGCGCTGACACCCTGCGGGGCAAGGGACGAATGCACCTCGAACCCGCGAAAATGCATCTTGTAGCCGATGCCACCCTTATGGCCGGTCACCACCTTCATCATCGACGGCTCACCCACCAGCACGGTGTCGGCGCGGGGCAAGCCGTGGCTGACCATGTGGTCAATCATGGGGGGCGCACCGACACAACCAACTTCTTCATCATAGCTCAGCGCGATTTGCAGCGGGCGCTTGATGCCACGTTCCAAGGCCAGCGGCACCGCCGACAGGGCCAGCGCATCAAAACCTTTCATGTCACAAGTGCCGCGCCCGTACAGTTTGCCCTGACGTTCAGTCACCGTGAACGGGTCGGTGTCCCAGGCCTGCCCGTCGACGGGAACCACATCGGTATGGCCCGAAAGAACAACACCGCCATCCACCTCCGGCCCGATATGGGCATAAAGGGCAGCCTTCGTGCCATCCTCATTCGGAACCCGGGTCGATGCGACGCCAAAGCCGGACAAATAATCCTCAACAAAATCAATCAGATCAAGATTGCTGTCCCGACTGACGGTCGGAAACCCCACCAGACGATCCATCAGGTCACGGGCAGTCAGCGTCATTATGTTCCCTTTCGTGCTATAAATGCAGCCAAACGCCACATGCGGCTGCGTAACAGTCCCGCATCGACAGTCTTGCGGCTAACCGCACCGATCGTAAACAGGAATCGGGTTGCGGGTTCCGAAATTGATGCTACCGTTCGCCCAATTGCTGCGCAAAAGCATAAAGCTGCAGCTAACAACAAGAAACGTGAACCACTTGGGAGGTTCTATATGCCCGATGGGGCGCTGCCTGTTCTGGATGTCCGGGACCTCAAAACTGTGTTCAAAACGCGCGCGGGCGAAGTGCACGCGGTTAATGATGTCAGCTTTGATTTGAAACCGGGTGAGTTGCTTGGCGTTGTCGGCGAAAGCGGCTCTGGCAAATCTGTCACCATGATGTCGCTCTTGGGCCTGCTGCCCTCACCACCCGCCGATATCCGGGGCGGCACCGTCAGCTTTGACGGCAAGGACCTGTTGAAAGTCGACGCTGAAACCCTGCGGTCTGTGCGGGGCGGCAAGATCGGTTTCGTGTTTCAGGACCCGATGACATCGCTGAACCCGGTTTACAACGTTGGTCTGCAGATCATGGAGCCCCTGCGCAAGCATATGGGGCTCAACAAGCGTGACGCCGCCAATCGCGCGCAGGAACTGCTTGAACTGGTCGGTATCCCAGACGCCAAGCGCCGCCTGCAGGACTACCCGCACCAGTTTTCCGGCGGGATGCGCCAGCGCGTCATGATCGCCATCGCACTGGCCTGCGACCCGCAGGTGCTGATCGCGGATGAGCCCACAACAGCGCTCGACGTGACCATTCAGGCGCAAATCCTTGAATTGATGAAGGAATTGCGCAGCAAACTTGGAATGGCCGTGATCTGGATCACACATGATCTGGGGGTGATCGCAGGCATCGCTGACCGTGTGATGGTTATGTATGGCGGACAGGTCGTCGAACACGCCCCGGTCAAGGAACTCTTCGGCAATCCGCAGCACCCCTATACCCGCGCCCTGCTCAAGACGATCCCCACAATCCATGGCGAACGGGCCGCCCGTCTGACCGTGATCGAAGGGCAACCACCCCTGATGGTTGGCCCACCCTACGCCTGTCCGTTCCGCGAACGCTGCGATGTGGCGTTCGGCCGGTGCGAGCGTGAAAACCCGCCACGTTACGATGTGGGCCACGGGCATGATGCGGCCTGCTTCTTTGACGCACGCACGGGGGCGCCACGCGATGCTTGACCAGACCACCAAACCATTGGTTAGCGTGCGCGACCTGAAAATGCATTTCCCGATCTACGCGGGCCTGTTCCGCCGGCGCGTGGGCGAGGTGAAGGCCGTCGATGGCGTCAGCTTCGACGTCATGGAAGGCGAAACGCTGGGGCTAGTCGGTGAATCCGGCTGCGGCAAATCCACTTGCGGGCGGGCCGTACTGCGGCTTTACGATATCACCTCCGGGTCGATCACCATAGATAACCGCGAGATCGGCAGCACGCCGCAGCCGCAATTGCGCAGCATGCGCCCCACCATGCAGATGGTGTTTCAGGATCCACAGGCATCGCTCAATCCACGCATGACGGTCGAGGCAATCATCAAGGAACCGCTCGACGAACATACCAAGCTGACCGAGGCGGAAAAGCGTGAAAAGGTCGGCGAACTGATGGATGCGGTCGGGCTGAACCGCAAATTCGCCAAACGCTACCCACACGCCTTTTCCGGCGGGCAGCGGCAGCGGATCGGGATCGCCCGCGCGCTGGCGCTCAACCCGAAATTCATCGTCTGCGATGAACCGATTGCGGCACTGGACGTGTCCATCCAGGCGCAGGTCGTCAACCTGCTCGAAGACCTGCAGGAACAGTTCGGTCTGACCTATCTCTTTATCAGCCATGACCTGTCCATGGTGCGCCACATCGCCACCCGCGTGGCGGTCATGTATCTGGGCAAGGTGGTCGAACTCGCCCCGCGCGAGGCGCTGTATGCCGAGCCGCTGCACCCTTACACAAAGGCGCTGCTGTCAGCGGTCCCCGAACCCGACCCCAGCCTCGCCGCCACGACCGAGCGCATCATACTGCAAGGCGACGTGCCCTCCCCTTCCAACCCGCCGCAAGGCTGCAATTTCTGCACCCGCTGCCCGTCGGTGATGGATATCTGCAAACAGATCGACCCCGAATACCGGGAGGTGCGACCGGGCCGTTTCACGGCCTGCCACCTCTTCAACGAAGAAAACGACACTGCGGGCTGAACCGCAGGTCCCGAGGCCAAGAGCACACACAACGTGAAGACCAACAAGGAGAGAAACAAAATGAAACTCAAAACAGCCCTGATGGGTGCTGCGGCCTGTGTCGCCCTTGCGCCGATGGCTTTTGCCGACGCGCATGAAGGCGAACGCGCCCGCGACGGCGAACTCAAGATTATCTATTGGCAGGCGCCATCCATTCTGAACCCCTACCTGTCTGGCGGGACCAAGGAAATCGAGGCGGCTAGCCTCGTGATCGAACCGTTGGGTCGCTATAACGAAACCGGCGCACCGGTTCCCTTCCTGGCGCAGGAAATCCCGACCGTCGCCAATGGCGGGGTCAGCGAGGATCTGACCCAGATCACCTGGAAGCTGAAAGAAGGCCTGGTCTGGTCCGATGGCACGCCCGTCACCTCGGCTGATGTGAAATTCACTGCCGATTACTGCATGGATCCCGAAGGCGGCTGCGCGCAGCTGGCCAAATTCGACGGCGTCGAAAATGTCGAGGTTGTCGATGACCTGACGGTCACCGTCACCTTCGACAAGCCGACCCCGAACCCCTATGGCCCATTCATGGGTGGTCAGTCACCCATCATTCAGGCAGCCCAGTTTGCCGAATGCACAGGCGCGCGTGCGCCCGAATGCACCGATGCCAACTTCATGCCAATCGGGACCGGCCCTTTCGTTGTGACCGAATTCCGGACCAATGACGTCTGGACCGGCGTGGCGAATGAAAACTACCGCGATCCAAACAAACCCGCCTTTGCGTCACTGACCTTCAAAGGTGGCGGCGATGCAACAGCAGCCGGTCGTTCGGTTCTGGAAACCGGTGAATTTGATTACGCCTGGAACCTGCAACTGGCTCCCGATGTGATCGCCTCTATGGCAGAGGCTGGCGTCGGCACACCTGTATCGGCCTTTGGTACACTGGTTGAGCGTCTGGAAATGAACCTGACCAACCCGTCACCCGACCTGGCCGAAGGCGAACGCTCCACGGTTGCACACCCGCATCCGTTCCTGAGCGATGAAGCGGTGCGTCGTGCTTTGTCCATGGCCATCGACCGCGAATTGCTGGTCGAAGTGGGTTATGGTCAGGCAGGCCGCCCAACCTGTAACCTGGTGCCGGGGCCGGAGATCTATGCCTCCGACAACACTGGCTGCCTGACGCAGGATATCGACGGTGCCAAGGCGCTGCTCGACGAAGCAGGCTGGGTCGACAGCAACGGTGACGGCATCCGCGAAAAGGATGGCGTGGAACTGCGTATCCTCTACCAGACCTCGACCAACGCGGTGCGTCAGGACTTCCAGGCCCTGATCAAGGAATGGTGGAGCGAGATCGGTGTTGAAACCGAGCTGCGCAATATCGACGCCTCTGTGTTCTTCGGGGGTGACCCAGGCTCGCCTGACACGTTCCAGAAGTTCTATGCAGATGTCGAAATGTACGCCAACAACTTCGACGGCACCGATCCACAGCCTTATCTGGCCATGTATCGCTGCGGCAACGAACCCAAGCCTGACAGCCAGTGGCAGGGCGAAAACATCAACCGGTTCTGCGATCCGGCATATGACGCCCTGATTGATGAACTGGCCCAGACCGCTGACATCGCACAGCGCGCCGAACTGGCCAAACAGATGAATGACATGCTGACCAAAGACAGCATGACAATCGTCCCGCTGGTCGATCGTGGCCGTGTGTCGGCACATGCCAACAGCCTGGGCGGTGTGATCCTGAACACCTGGGATTCCGAGCTTTGGAATGTCTCCGATTGGTATCGCATCGGCGATAACCGCTAAGCAAGAAACACCCGTCCCGGGCATCGCCCCGGGACGGGCACCTTTCAACCGCAAAGCTATTAACCAAGGCGTCGCAATGCTGACCTATACCCTTCGCAGATTGCTCGTGTCGATCCCGACGCTTTTGTTCATTGCTTTTGTCATCTTCATGCTGCTCGAACTGGCCCCCGGCGATCCGATGGCCAGCATGCCCCTGACAATCCCGCCTGACGTGCGGCAACAAATGCGTGAAGCACTTGGGCTGGGCGAGCCGTGGTACATCCGCTTTCCACTCTGGCTGAACCAGTTTTTCATCGTCGAACCACAATACTGGATCGACAACGCCTTTGGCACCAATTTCGCCGATGGGGCGCAGCGGATCATCAGCTTCCAGTCCCGCAGCCCGGTTTTTGACACCATCGCCGAACGCCTGCCCCAGACCTTGTGGGTCGTGGGCATGTCCTATGTGGTGGGGGTGCTGATCGCCCTGCCCATCGGGATCATCAGCGCCTACCGGCAATATTCGGTCTTTGATCAGGCGGGGACGTTCATCAGCATGATCGGCTTTTCGGTCCCGCCCTTCTTTTCCGGCGTTCTGCTCATCGTGATCTTTTCAGTGCAACTCAAATGGCTGCCCTCGATCTACGACACGACCCATGTAGTCGAAGACTGGGCCAGTTTCAAAATCCAGCTGCAGCAGATGGTCATGCCGGTCATGGTACTGGCTCTGCAGACGACAGCACAGGTCAGCCGGTACATGCGGGCCTCCATGCTGGACAATCTGGGGCAGGATTACGTGCGCACCGCGCGGGCCAAGGGCATGTCGGAAAGCGTCGTCGTGCTGAAACATGTGCTGCGCAATTCCATGATCCCGGTTGTCACGGTCATCGCTCTTGGCATTCCGTCCATCTTCGGTGGGGCGATCATCACCGAACAGATCTTCAAAGTGAACGGGCTGGGGCAACTTCTGATCATCGCGCTGCAAGGGTCCGACATCCCGATGGTGATGACGATCACCTTCCTGCTCGCGATCCTGATCGTGCTGATGAACCTGATTGCCGATATCCTCTACGGCATTCTGGACCCGAGGATCCGCTATGACTGATCGCGCGCCCCAAGCCTCTGCTGACAACCTGCTGCCGTCCGGCGATCCGGTTGCCCCCCCCAAACTCAAGGTCGACAAGCCGCGCAACCAATGGCTCGATGTCTGGGATCAGTTCAAAACCCACAAAGGGGCCGTCTTCGGACTGGTCTTTCTGACCTTCATCACGCTTTTCGTCACCGTGGGCCCGCTGATCTGGGATGTGGACCCGGGCAAGCTGGATATCCGTAACAAGGATGTACGGCCGATCTATATGGGCCTCTTCGACAGCAGCGCCAAGGTCAGCTGGGGCAACCCCATGGGCACCGACAATCTGGGCCGGGATATCATGGCCAATATCATGCAAGGCGGTCGGATTTCGCTCGCCGTCGGTTGGACGGCAATGGTCCTGGCCTTGCTGCTAGGCACCACCATCGGCGTGCTGGCAGGGTATTTCCGCAGGCTCGACGGGCTTCTGATGCGCTTCACCGATCTGGTGCTGGCGCTGCCGCTGCTGCCATTGCTGCTGGTCATGATGCTCTTGTTCCGCGATCCGCTGCGGGCGGCGTTCGGGCCGGAGAACGGGATCTTCATCCTGATCGTGACAGGCATCGGGATCACATCCTGGATGCAAACCGCCCGCATCGTGCGCGGCGACGTGATGGCGCTGAAGGAACGGGAGTTCGTGCTCGCAGCGCGCTCCATCGGCACACCAGCGCGACGGATGATCACACGGCACCTGCTGCCCAACGTACTGTCACCCATCATGGTGTCAGCCACATTGGGGCTGGCCACCGCCATCATCACCGAAAGCGCGCTGTCCTTCCTCGGGCTCGGCTTTCCGTCCGATTTCCCCACATGGGGGAAAATCCTGTTCGACAGCGTTGACCGGATGACGGCCTTCCCCGAACGGGTCATCTGGCCGGGGCTGGCGATCTCGCTGACGGTGCTGTCGGTCAACTATATCGGTGATGGGCTGCGCGACGCGCTTGATCCGCGCATTCGGGGGCTATGACGGAACCATATCGTCGCTCATGCTTTAGTGTCCCACGGCAAAGGGGACCCCATGGCGGAAAATACTCGTGATCTGACCAAGGGCCCGGTGTGGCAAGCGCTGGCGCTGATGTCAGCCCCCATGGTCATCGGCATCCTTGCTGTGCTCAGCGTCGGGTTGGCTGACGCATATTTCCTTGGGCAATTGGGCGGCGCACCACTGGCTGCGGTTGGGTTCATCTACCCGGTCACGGCTGCCGTGACATCCCTGTCGATCGGGCTGTCGGCGGGGGCCAACGCACTGGTCAGTCAGGCCATTGGCGCAGGCGATGATGATGCCAAGGCGGCGCGTCTGGCCTTCCATGCCGTCAGCATCGCGGTCGTCTTGTCCCTGATTGGCGCTGCCGCCTTCTTTTTCACCTTCCCACCGCTCTTCAAACTGCTCGGGGCAAACGAAGCCGTCATGGCCGAGATTGCGCTGTTCATGCCATGGTGGTGCGCGTCATTCCCCTTTCTGGTGCTCATGATGCTGGTCAATGCGATTTTCCGGTCGCATGGCGACAGCAACGTGTCCGCCACACTCATGGTCATCTCTGCGGTGATCAATGTAGGGCTAGACCCGATACTGATCTTCGGTTTCGGCCCGATCCCGCAAATGGGGACCGAGGGGGCAGCACTGGCGACCTTCATCGCACGGGCCTCCATCGCCGGTGTCGCACTTGCCTATGCGCTGCATCAGAGCATGCTCTATCTGTGTGCAAACCCGCTCAAGGGGTTGGGGCAATCCGCGTGGCGACTTGCCAAAATCGGCGGGCCAGCGGCCTTTTCCAACGCGATCAACCCCGCCGGTATGGCTGCGGTCACCGCAGCCGTCGCCACAGTGGGCGAAGCGGCCGTGGGCGGTTTTGGCGCCGCAACGCGCGTGCAGCAAATCGCATTGGTGCCAATGCTGGCGCTGTCGTCGGGGATTGGACCGGTGATCGGACAAAACTGGGGCGCAGAACAGAAAGACCGGGCCGCACAGGCCCTGCAAGCGGCCTTTGCCTTTTGTCTGGGGTACGGCGTTGTCGTGGGGCTGTTATTGGCCGTTTTCGCCCAACAGATCGCGTCACTATTGGCGTCAGATCCCGATGCGGCAGGCTATGCCGCGACCTATATGCGGATCGTCGGCTGGTCGCTCTTCGGCTACGGATTTGTGGTCGTGGCAAACGCGGCCATGAACGCGCGGGACAAGGCCTTCTGGTCCATGAGCCTCAGCCTTGGCCGGATATTCTTGATCTACCTGCCCGGCGCTTGGCTGGGTGTCACGCTGCTTGGCTTCACTGGCATAACCTTTGCGGCTTTTGCAGCCAACGTGGTGGCTGCTGTCGCCGCAGTGGGTGCTGCCTATTACACAGGATTGCTCCGCCCCAACGCACTGCGGCAGACCTTTAGCTGACGGGGCACATCAGTAGTCCACAGCACCAAAGGTGCCAACCAACGCTGTCGTGCCAGTGGTCAGCCGGAATGTGCCAGCAGCCTGGTCTCCGCTCGCACCATAGATAGCACCCGTCAGGACGCCGCCCGTTGCGTCCGCACCGGTGATATCACCTGACAATTGACCGGCGGCTTCTGACCCGTCCACAACAGCATAGCTGGCAGCCGGGTTGGATGCGTTGATGCCACTCAGCGTTGCATCAAATGAGTTCGCTGCAAAGTCGGCCTCCAGCGTGATAGATCCCGTCGCTCCCTGCTCTGCCGCGTTGATGGCGAATGCCGCACCGTTATATGTGGCCGAACCCGTCGGCAGGTTTGCCGTGGCGGTCTCAAAGCCGTCCACAAAGATGCCCAGCCGCGCGCCGCCAAGCGCTGGTGGCGGCAAGTCGACGGTAAAGACATAAAGAACATCGCGCGTAATCGGTCCCCCGGTCAGACGGGTACCAATCAACCCCGTTTGCCCAAGCGGACCTTCAAACCTGCCATCGCTACCGGCCAGCAACGCAGTTGTTTCACCATCCACGACCATCGTGGCGGCCAATGCTGAATCAATACGCACAGTGCCCGTCGCCTCGGACACGGCACCAAAACGCATGGACACACCTTCGCCGCCCGACGCGCGACCAACAAGTGAACTTTGCGTAAAGTTGCTGTCAGTCACAGTGATGCCAGTGGTGGGTCCGGATTCGCCGGACATGCAAGCACTGGTCAGGCCAAATGCCAGAACCCCGATCATTCTTTTCATATCAAATATCCCCAAAAAGTTGACGTTCATTTGATGCACAACCATGACCAGATTGCGACAGGCAGGCGTCAACTTTTGGAAGTGATCAATGTCCATGCCATCGACCCGGACATAGCGCTACGTCATGTCATTCCATGCTTTTGCGAATGCGGTTGACCATGAACCAAACCAATAGCAAGACAAGGGGCGTGACACCCGCTGCCAGCAATGCCTTGCTCACCCCCAGCTTTTCAACCGGCCCAACAACATACAGCACCAGATTGACGGCATAATAGCTGATCGCCACAACCGACAACCCTTCCACCGTGCGCTGCAACCGCAGTTGCAGATCTGCGCGCTTGTCCATGCTGGTCAAAAGTTCCTGATTTTGCGCCGACCGTTCCACATCGACCCGCGTTCGCAGCAGATCACCAGCGCGCAGCGCGCGTTCCGACATGGCCTGCAACCGGCGCTCGGTCGATTTGACGGTACGCATCGCCGGATCAAACCGGCGCATCATGAACTCGCCAAAGGTCTGCCTGCCGCCAAAACGTTCTTCGCGCAGTACAGCAATGCGCTGGTTCACAATCGTCTCATAAGCCCCTGTCGCGCCAAAACGAAAGGATGATTGCGCCACGGTATTTTCCAACTCTGCCGACACCTCCAACAGGCTTTGCAGCACGTCCGCCGGGTTCGCCAGGGGCCCGCACATATCGCCCAGCAGCTTGCTCAGCGTGGTGTCCACCTTGGCCATCTGCGGGCCAAGCGACCGCGCGCGCGACAAGCCCAGCATCGACATCGCCTTATAGGTCTCGATCTCGCACAGGCGCTGCACAACCCGGCCGACACGGCGCTCGCCCACATGCGGGCGGGCGAACACGGCAAAACGCATATGGCCTGCGTGATCAATCCGGAAATCACCGGCAACCACCAGATCATCCTCCAGCACCCGGCTGATGGCGAGGCTTTCGGGCACCATCCAGTCCTTGACCTTATCGGCAATCCCTTCATCGCCATCTGCCACCTCAACCCGGATCAGGGCAGAGGTCACGCGGGTGCCTGGCGCGGTGGCAAGCCAATCCTCGGGGAATATGGCAAAGGTTGCGGCATCAAAGGGCCGGTCGGCCACCCCTTCGCCAAAAATCGTATAGGTCACAAATTCCGTATGGCTTTCCCATTTCAGCGTGTGCTTGCCGATCTCGCCGAAATAATGGGTCGCATCGGGCGCGGGATGCTTTGCCCCGAACCGGTCCAGCAGATCAATCAGGTGTGCACGATCCGCCGCCCGGTCGCGACCGGCGGCGTTGCTGGCTGGCTTTATTGCCAGATAGGCGGCCCGGCTTGGTGCCGGGACCGATGGAAAGGGCCGCGCATGCAGCTCATTGGCCATGGCATAACGCAGCGGATGGTCGGCAATCGGGGGCATTTGGGGCGCCTTTGCAACTGTCTTTGATTGCAACCTAGCGGGGTTTCGCGCCCTGTAAACAAAAAACTGTGTATTTATAAAGCGTTAGCGGCGCACAACAGTATACCGTGCGCCGCAAAAAGCCTTAGATGACAACCACATCCAGTGGCGGAAAGCCGTTGAAACACACGGTCGAATAGGTCGATGTGTAAGCGCCCGTGTTGCGGATCAGCACCCGGTCACCCGATTTCAGCGTCTGCGGCAGCAGCACGGGGCGCTTTTCATACAGCACATCAACACTGTCACAGCTCGGGCCGGCCAGAATGCACGGTCCCATCGGGTCGCCATCACGGGCGGTCTCGAACTGATAGCGGATCGCCTCGCCCTCGGTTTCGGCCAGTCCGGAAAAGCGACCGATGTCCAGATAAACCCAGCGGTGCATATCACGATCCGACTTGCGGCTGACCAGCATTACCTCCGCCACGATCACACCGGCCTCAGCCACCATGCCGCGGCCGGGCTCTGCCATGATGGTCGGCACATTGGGGAACCGGGCTTCGACCATAGCAATCACTTCAGCGGCATAAGCCGTCGGCGCATCGATATCCTCGCCATAAAAGGCCGGGAAACCACCACCGATATTCAACAGGCTCAACGCATGACCCGCGTCAATCGCCGCAGCCCAGATGCCTGCCATCTCATCCAGCGTCGGCGCCCACATGGCCGCATGGCGGGTCTGGCTACCCACATGGAACGAGAAACCAACCGGGTTCAGACCCAGTGCCTTGGCATAATCCAGCAGACGCAGCGCAGTGTCGCGGTCGCACCCAAACTTGCGGGTCAGCGGCCAGTCACCGGGCGATACCTCGACAATCAGGCGGATATAAACGGACGCACCAGGCGCGTTGTCAGCGATCTTTTCCAGTTCTTCCTCGGCGTCGGCGGCAAACAGGGTGATCCCCTGATCCCACGCCCAGGCAATGTCAGAGGCACGCTTGATCGTGTTGCCAAATGACACTTCGGATGGGTCCGCACCCTCTTCCAGGCACAGCGCGATTTCCGCCTTGGATGCGGCATCAAAATGCGACCCCAGATCAACCAGACGGGCAATCACCTGACGGGCCGGGTTCGCCTTGACGGCGTAATGGATGTCAGCGCGACCCAGACCGGCGCGCAGCGCACGGTACTGTGCCTCAACCAGATCAAGGTCCATGACCAATGTGGGCTTGTCAAAGCTGCGATTGGCAACAAAACCGTCCAGACGGGATGGGCGTGCGACAGGGAATGACGGCGCGTCGGCCGCGAAATGTACAGTCATGGTCATCTCCAGTAGACCCGGCCATGACGGATTCACACCGCCCCAGACCGCTCAGTTCCAAAAGAGACGTTACCGTCGCTACGTAAACACGTGTGCGTTGACTGCTACTCGGCCAGAGGCGCGTGCGTTGGCGTCTATACCCGCGCATTTGGGGCAAGTTGGGATTCGGATCAAGGGGGAAAATGCATCGCATTGAAAATTCATAACTGCATGGACGATAACGCATAACTCGGGCTAGTCAGGCCCATGGCCCTCGTGATCCTGTTCAACAAACCTTTCGGCGTCCTGTCGCAGTTCACAGACGCGCGCAGCCCGTCACCGCGGCCCACCCTGTCGGCCTATATCGACGTGCCTGGCGTCTACCCCGCAGGCCGATTGGACCGGGATAGCGAGGGGCTTCTGGTCCTGACCGATGACGGTAAATTGCAGGCCAAGATCGCAGACCCCAAACACAAGCTGACCAAAACCTACCTTGTGCAAGTCGAAGGGGCGCCAACCGGTGCCGACCTGCAGCCACTCCGCGACGGGGTAACGCTAAAAGACGGCCCGACACGCCCCGCCAAGGTCCGGCTAATCGACCCACCTACCCTTTGGGAGCGTGACCCACCCGTCCGCTTCCGCAAATCCGTCCCTGATACCTGGATCGAGGTCACAATCAGCGAAGGCCGCAACCGTCAGGTCCGCCGGATGACCGCCCATATCGGCTTTCCCACATTGCGGCTGGTGCGCTGGCGGATCGGATCATGGACATTGGACGGCTTGCAGCACGGCACATGGCGCGATGCATAGCTGCGCCAGATTGTCCTTTTGACATTTCTGACTAAAATAATCAGATAAAGCGCATCAAAGCCCTACCGCGCTTCGATCAAGACACAGGACACCATGGCCAAAACACCCAACCCCTGCATCGATGTCTGCAAATACAAGCGGCAGGGCCATTGCATGGGGTGCGGCATGACCAAGGCGCAGAAGTCACTTTACAAATCGCTCAAGAAATCCGGGCACAAGGCCGCGTTCGTGAACATGCTGATTAAGCAGCAGGATGCGCTCGGCAAATATGGCCACTGGCGCAAGGCCTATGCGAAAAAATGCGCCAAGAAAGGCGCATCCCTTCCAACGGGGCTCTGATGCTACGCCAGATGTGACCGCAGCATCCAGGCGAATTTCTCGTGCGTTTGCCCGCGCGCAATGCACAGATCCTCGGTCAGCGTATCGCCATGCTCTGCGGCCAGCTCGCCCGCCGCAGCCAGTGTGGCGGCCAGGGTTTCCTGTGCCACCTGCATCGCCTTGATCATGGTCTTGTCGTCCGTCTTGCCATCATGTTCGGCCACTTTGGACCGCTTCAGCATCCCGGCCAGCATCCCCTCGGCATGGGCATCCAGCGCCTTGATCCGCTCCGCCAGATCATCCTGCGCAACAAAATGGTCCTCATAGATCTCCTGAAACAGCGCATGCAGCGGGCCAAATGCCATACCGGTCACGTTCCAGTGGAAATTCTGCGCCAGCATGGTGGTGACAGCGGTTTCCGCCACGCATTGGTTCAAGGCTTCGGCAATGGCGCCCTGTGCCGACGGGCTCAGATCAGATGCAGTCTGGGTCATGGATGTCCCTCTCCTATTGTATGAATTTGGCTGGCGGCGGCTGGCTTGCCCCAAGGTAACAAATCAGGCGGCGGCGTGAAGATGCTGCGCCGCCTTGCAGAACAAAAAATGCATCGCGGACGCCTTTTCCCGCGACATCCGGCTGAGCAAGGCAAAGCGATAGCGATCCGTATCGCCCTGCCGGACTGCATCAAAGATATTATCCAACCACGCTTCGTCAAATGACCGCTCGACCGCGCCCGGCTCATAAAACCGCAAGCGGCGGCCAATGGCCGTAGGCAGCGCATCAATCAATGCTGTCATGGGGTCATCCGTACTGCCCCGCGCCAGCCGGGCCCGCCTGCCCGCCTTGCGCAGCAAAAGGTTCGGCGCCGGTGCAGCGGCGGGGACCAATGGGACAGTACGGGCAAGTGCAGTGTGCGGCATCAGCGAATCCTATTTCCGACTAATATAGTCAGATTTAAGCCCCTGCCAAGAGACATGCACACACAGGCAAGCGGCACCCGATCGCCCGGCAATCGTGATTTGCCAATTGATGCGCTCCCGATATTGTCACTGCGGGTGACGCTGCGTCACCGCGCATTGGAGGATGCAAGATGAACCGGATGACCGCCAAGGATTTCGATCAGGAACTGCTCGACCTTTATGACTTCTACGCACATGGCAAGATCACCAAACGCGAATTTCTGGACCGCGCGGGCAAATTCGCCGTGGGCGGGGTGACCGCCGCCGCCTTGCTGACCATGCTCAGCCCCGATTATGCGCTGGCCCAGCAGGTCTCGTTCAACGACCCCGATATTGTGCCCGAATACATCACCTACCCCTCGCCCAACGGCCATGGTGAGGTGCGCGGCTATCTGGTCAAACCGGCCAATGCCAC
Source organism: Yoonia sp. R2-816 (assembly GCF_046762905.1). Lineage (NCBI taxonomy): Bacteria > Pseudomonadati > Pseudomonadota > Alphaproteobacteria > Rhodobacterales > Paracoccaceae > Yoonia > Yoonia sp. R2-816. The sequence goes on from NZ_JBKQXN010000138.1 coordinate 167,575, forward strand.
TGGCCCCCTGCCCGCCGTCCTCGTTGTCCACGAAAACCGCGGACTCAACCCGTATATCGAAGATGTCGCGCGGCGCGTGGCCAAGGCGGGTTTCATCGCACTGGCCCCGGACGGGCTGACATCCGTGGGCGGCTACCCGGGTAATGACGCCGAAGGGCGCGATTTGCAGCGTACCGTGGATGGAACCAAGCTGATGAACGACTTCTTCGCCGGGTTCGAACATCTGATGACCCGCGATGACAGCACCGGAAAGGTGGGCGCGGTGGGCTTTTGCTATGGCGGCGGGGTCTGCAACGCGCTGGCGGTGGCCTATCCGGAAATGGCGGCCTCGGTTCCCTTCTACGGACGACAGGCCGCCGCGGCGGACGTGCCGAAAATCGAGGCGCCGCTCCTGTTGCATTTCGCCGCTCTTGACGACCGGATCAACGCAGGCTGGCCAGATTACGAGGCCGCGCTGATCGCCAATGACAAGGTGTTCGAGGCGCATATCTACCCGGACGTGAACCACGGGTTCCACAATGACAGCACGCCGCGCTATGACGAAGCTGCGGCAGAACTGGCCTGGGACCGGACAATCGCCTGGTTCAACACCTATCTGGTCTGACCCCGCGGGATGGGTGATTTCGCCCATCCCACACCTCCCCCATTGACCAATGTCAACCGCGCCCGGGCGCGGCACCGCTATCATGCGACCATCGCAACCAATTGATGGAGACGCATGATGACTGATGCCCAGACACCCGACAAAGAAACCGTGGTTGAAGAAATCAAGGTCGACGGCAAGAACCTCGTCGACCGGGTCAAGGAATTCGCCAAGCAAGGCAATGTGCGGCGCATGCGGATCATCGCGGATGATGGTGACGTGTTTCTCGACACCCCGCTCAATATCGGCCTTGTGGTCGGCGGGGTGGTGACCCTCGCAGCCCCGTGGCTTGCCATCCTCGGTGCCATCGCGGCGCTTGTGTCACATGTCAAGATCGAGGTGGAGCGTGACGCTGACACGTCTGAAACCACCACCGATGGGGAAACCAAGACACCAGAACCTACCGCCTGATCAGGCGACCGGGATCAGTTCCGACTGATCCCGGATGATCCGCTCAATCTCGGCCCGCGCAAATTCGGCCAGGATGGCCTGATCATCCCGCGCCTGCCCCGGCGGCAGATCCAGATCGCCCAGCACGATGATATTCTCGTCATTCACCAGATTGGCGGGGCCGGTATAGTTGTAACTGCCAACAATGGTCAGCGCGTCGTCAATCACCATCAGCTTGTGATGGATCTTGCGCACACCCGTGCCGGTCTTGTTGCGATGCAGGGTGATGTCACCCTCGACCAGCGTATCCTTTGACGCCCATTTCTGGTTGGCCTGCCTGCGGTCCAGCACCCCCTGCACCGCCAGCCCCTTCTGGCGGGCATTCACCAGCGCATCGTCGATCCCGGATGACTGGGCAAAGGTGAAAACCGCAAAATCAATCCGGGTCTCGGCCTTGATCATCTGCTTGATGAATTCCATCTCCGGCGCGTGGTCGGGCGCAAAAAGCGGCTTGGTCCGCACACCACTGACAAAATGCCCTTCCAGCGGCTTGCGCGGCGTCTCAAGGCTGCGCTTGCCAAAAATACCTTTGCGCATCTGGGCAAACTCGCGGCGATATTCGCGGGCGACCTCCACATCATCCAAGATCACAATATGGTTGAGGTTCTTTGACACCCCGGTCGTGGTGAAATTGGTCGAACCGGTCAGCAGGGCGGACCTGTCGCGCACAATAAATTTCTGGTGAAAAATGGCCGGATTGTAATCCGCCTTCGCATCCACCCCCACCCGCAGGATCAGGGTCAGCAACTCGCGGTTCAACTCCTGCAGACCCAGCCCGTCACCCTCGGGTGTCTTGCGTTCGCGCAGGTAATCCTGCTCCAGAATGACCCGCACATGCACGCCCCGCCTGCGAGCGGCAATCAGCGCATCGGCGATCGGGCGATGATCCAATTCCTGCACCGACACCAGCAACTCATCCTCGGCAGCATTGATGAAATCAATGATCGGGGCCTCAAGATCATCCGGCGCGCCAAGCGCCGCAGGCCCCATGAACAGCGTAATCGCGCCAACGGAAACGGGCATCAAAATACCTCCATACTGAAATATGAGGGCAAGCGTGGCAGCGATCCACGATTCGAACAAGTGCGGTGCATTCACCTGATGGCAAGGGTCACGGCGCTACAACGCCAATACGTTAACAAGACCTATCGTCAACGCGCGAAGGGGTCCGACGTTTTGCGGACGCAAGTCCGACGCATCGCCGACAGTCAAATATTAGCGTAAGTGACTGATAACATGGCGCGTTTCAGGATGTCGCAACCAAACACGAAAAAACCGCCCGCTGGTAAGGCGGGCGGTCCATTTACCAGCTGTCAACCGGCTCAGTCGATCTTGGGCAGCAGCGTATCAAGGCTCGCCTTTGCATCGCCATAGAACATCCGCGTGTTGTCTTTGAAAAACAGCGGGTTCTCGATGCCCGAATACCCCGTGCCCTGCCCGCGCTTGGACACAAACACCTGCTTGGCCTTCCAGCATTCCAGCACCGGCATGCCGGCGATGGGGCTGTTGGGGTCGTCCTGTGCGGCCGGGTTCACGATATCATTGGACCCGATGACAATGGCGACATCCGTATTCGGGAAGTCATCATTGATCTCGTCCATCTCCATCACGATGTCATAAGGCACCTTCGCCTCGGCCAGCAGCACGTTCATATGGCCCGGCAAACGGCCTGCAACGGGGTGAATAGCGAAACGCACAGTCTTGCCCTGGGCACGCAGCTTCTTGACCAGTTCGGCCACAGCCGTCTGCGCCTGCGCCACCGCCATCCCGTAGCCGGGAATGATGATGATGCTGTCAGCCTCGTTCAGGGCGGTAGCAACGCCATCAGCATCAATCGCCACCTGCTCACCTTCCACGGCCATCTGCTCACCCGCAGGGCCGCCAAAGCCGCCCAGGATGACACTGACAAGGGACCGGTTCATCGCCTTGCACATGATGTAAGACAGGATCGCACCGGACGAGCCGACCAAGGCACCAACCACAATCAACAGGTCATTGCCAAGGCTGAACCCGATCGCCGCAGCAGCCCAGCCGGAATAACTGTTCAGCATCGACACAACGACAGGCATATCCGCCCCGCCAATGCCCATGATCAGATGATAGCCGATGAAGAGACCTGCCAACGTCAGAAGCACCAGCGCCCAGGACCCGCCACCGGTCAGATAGACAAACAGCAAAAGCACTGACAGCGCCGCAGCACCGGCATTCAGCAAATGCCCGCCCGGCAGTTTCTTGGCACTGGTATCCACCTGAAACGGCAGCTTCGACGAAGAGCCCGCCAGCTTGGCGTAGGCAATCACAGACCCGGTGAATGTGACCGCACCAATCCAGATCCCCAGCACCAGTTCGACACGCAGAATACCAATCTCGACACTCGATTTCTTGGCAATCAACTGACCAAAGGCGCTCAGCCCGTCATAGGCCTCTTTCGGCAGCCCAATCGCCGTGATGCCATCATCGCCAACAACACCCAGAACCTGACCATTGGCCTCATAAATCCCACCGATATAATTGATCATGATATCGGCGTTGAAGCCCACAAAGACGGCAGCCAGACCCACCAGTGAGTGCATGATCGCCACAAGCTCCGGCATCTGGGTCATCTCGACCTTCGTGGCCAGTTGATACCCAACAGCCGCGCCCAACGCGATCAGGACGATCGACACAATCCCCAGACCGGACCCCGGCCCGATCAGCGTGGCAAAGACCGCGATCGCCATCCCGACGATGCCATACCAGACCGCGCGCTTGGCGCTTTCCTGCCCCGACAGACCACCCAGCGACAGGATGAAAAGAATACCCGCGACAACATAGGCCGCAATCGTGAATGCATTTTCCATTGCCCTGTTCCTCTCAAGATTTCTGGAACATGGCGAGCATGCGCCGTGTCACAAGGAAGCCACCGAAGATATTGATCGCCGCCATGAATATGCCAAGCGCGGCCAATATGGTAATTAGCACGCTGGTCGATCCAATCTGGATCAGCGCACCCAGGATGATGATCGACGAAATCGCATTGGTCACGGCCATCAGCGGTGTGTGCAGCGAATGCGCGACATTCCAGATCACCTGGAAGCCGACAAAGACCGCCAGCACAAAGACGATGAAATGCTGCATGAAGCTCGCTGGCATCCCCGGGATCATTCCGATCCCAAGGATCAATGCCGCACCAACGGCCAGCAACGTCACCTGATTGCGGGTCTCCGCCTTGAACGCCGCAACCTCTTGCGCGCGCTTTTCCTCAGCCGTCAACTCCTTGGGCGGCGCCTTTTTCGGCTGTGCCGCAATCGCGGCCACCTTGGGCGGCGGCGGCGGGAACGTGATCTCACCCTTATGGGTGGCTGTCGCGCCCCGGATCACGTCATCATCCATATTGTGGTTGGCCACACCGTCTTTTTCCGGTGTCAGATCCGTCATCATATGGCGAATATTGGTGGCATAAAGTGTCGAGGATTGGGCCGCCATCCGGCTTGGGAAATCGGTGTAACCAATGATCGTCACACCATTATAGGTGACGATTTTCTCGCCCTTCACAGTCAGCTTGCAGTTCCCGCCACGCTCAGCCGCAAGGTCCACAATCACCGAACCGGGCTTCATGCTCTCGACCATATCCTTGGTCCAAAGCTCCGGCGCATCGCGGCCCGGGATCAGCGCCGTGGTGATCACGATATCCATATCCGGCGCGATCTCGCGGAACTTCGCCAACTGGGCGGCAGCAAATTCCGGCGAAGACACAGCGGCATAGCCCCCTGTCGCGGACCCGTCCTGCTGTTCCTCTTCAAAATCGAGGAACACAAACTGCGCCCCCATCGATTCAACCTGCTCGGCCACTTCGGGCCGCACGTCGAACGCATAGGTGATCGCACCTAGCGACGTGGCGGTCCCGATCGCAGCAAGCCCTGCAACACCAGCACCAACAACCAGCACTTTGGCAGGCGGCACCTTACCGGCGGCGGTCACCTGACCGGTGAAGAACCGGCCAAAATTGTTGCCCGCTTCGATCACCGCACGGTAACCCGCGATATTCGCCATGGATGACAGCGCGTCCATCTTCTGCGCGCGCGAAATGCGCGGCACCATATCCATCGCGATGACGGTGGCGCCTTTCTTGTTGGCGGCCTCCATCAGCTTTTCATTCTGGGCCGGATAAAAGAAGGAAATCAGCGTCTGGCCTTCGCGCAAACGCTTGACCTCGGGATCTTCGGGGGGACGCACCTTGGCGATGATATCAGCGGCCTTGTAAAGGGCCGCGGCAGTTTTCACGACCTCGACGCCGGCCTCTTTATAGGTGTCGTCGGAAAAGCCAGCCTTAAGGCCAGCACCCGTTTCGATCACGCAATCATAACCCAGCTTCTGCAGATCCCTGGCCGAGGCTGGGGTCATCGCGACCCGATCCTCGCCCGCAATAATCTCTTTTGGTGTGCCGATTTTCACGGACCATCCCCCGTATTTGTGCTTGCAGTCCCCGATGGATTATAGCGCGCCATAATATTTCACAAGGGAGGGGCCGTAGCGTTCTTTTATTGTCAGACGCTAACAGTCACACCCAACGCCGCGTCTTTTCGCAGTAGCGGGCAAATTCAGCCCGGAATTTGCGGCGCAACCGGTCCTCTTCGGGGATGATAAAGCGCTGGGTGATGGTGAACATGAAAAGCGGGACCAGAATCAGGGCAATCGGCGCATCCCAGCGCAGGGCCAGCCCCGCCAGGATCAGCGTGTCACCCAGATATATCGGATTGCGGCTACGCTTGAAAATCCCGCTAGTGACAAGATGGCTCGCCTCCTGATGCGGGATCACGGTGGTCTGGCGCTTGCGCATCTCGGCGATAGCCAGCAGCAGCAGCACAAGACCACCGCCCACCAGCAGTCCGCCCAGCAGGTCGAGGATCGGGCCGCCAACACGCAACCACAAAGGCTGCACATCCGCAACAACCCAGGTCATCGCAACGGCCAGCAACAGCCAGACAGGGGGAATATCGATCCATTTCATAGTCATCTGCCGCACATTAGATGACTATGGCCTCCACGTCATCCACCGACGCGATCCATGCAAACCGACGCCCGCAGAGAAGGTCCGGTTTGAGCCCCAGGACGAAGCCGCTCGCGCGGCATTGGCGTTTTTGGCTGATGTTTCGCATTTTTCCTGACGTCGCGCATTTTGTGAACTGACGAACCTGTCCGACGATTGAGGCTTTCTCAGTCGACAGAGGAGGTTCCGATGACAGAGG